>JAHWJE010000065.1 GCA_019348575.1 Actinomycetota bacterium
GCTCGAGCGTGAAGCGCGCCGCGTCGGCGACCGGCAGGATCTCGATCTGCAGATCCTCGGCGCCGAGCTGCTCGAGCGCTGGGCGGACCTTCTTCAGGAGCTCCGCGTCGTGCGGGCGCGTCTCGTCGAGCCAGAAGACCGCCGGTGCCCCCGTCGCGCGCGCGCGACGCACGGCGAGCCTCACCCAGTCCTGGATCGCCGCGTCCTTCGTCTGGCACATCCGCCAGATGTCGCCGCTGTCGACCTCGTGCCCCAGCAGAGTGGCGCCGTCGCCGTCCACGACCCGCACCGTTCCCGCGTGCTCGATCTCGAACGTCTTGTCGTGCGAGCCGTACTCCTCGGCCCTCTGCGCCATCAGGCCGACGTTCGGCGTCGTGCCCATCGTCGCGGGATCGAACGCGCCGTGCTCGCGGCAGTGGTCGATCGTCTCGGCGTACAGCGCCGCGTACGACGAGTCGGGGATGACGTACTTGCAGTCCTGCAGCTCGCCGGCGGCGTTCCACATCCGCCCCGACGAGCGGATCGCCGCGGGCATCGAGGCGTCGACGATGACGTCCGACGGCGCGTGGAGGTTCGTGATGCCCTTGTCGGAGTCGACCATCGCGATCGAGGGGCCGGCGGCGAGCGCGGCGGCCACCGCGTCGCGCGCCTCGGGGTGCGCGGTCAGGAGGCTCCCCAGGCCGTCGTTCGGACTGGCGTCGAGACCCTCGTAGACGTCGCCCACCACGGCGCAGACCGCCCGCCCGAAGATGATCGGGTCAGAGACCTTCATCATCGTCGCCTTGAGGTGCACCGAGAAGAGCACCCCCTGGCGCTTGGCGTCGGCGACCTGCTCGGCGAGGAAGCGATCGAGCGCCGCGCGCCGCATGACCGCGGCGTCGAGCACCTCACCGGCGAGCACCGGGATGCGCTCCTTGAGCACGGTGACGGTGCCGTCGGGGGCGACGTGCTCGATCCGCACGACGGCGTCCGCGTCGACCGTGACGGACTGCTCGGTGGAGCGGAAGTCGCCGCCGGAGATCGTCGCGACGTGCGACCTGGAGTCCGGCGACCACGGGCCCATCGAGTGCGGGTGCTTGCGCGCGAAGGCCTTGACGGACGCCGGCGCGCGGCGATCGGAGTTTCCCTCGCGCAGGACCGGGTTGACCGCGCTGCCCTTGACCGCGTCGTACTTCGCGCGCGCGTGATCCGACGCATCGAGCGGATAGTCCGGGATCGCGTACCCCTTGTCCTGCAGCTCGGCGATCGCCGCCTTGAGCTGCGGCAGCGACGCGCTGATGTTCGGCAGCTTGATGATGTTCGCCGCGGGCGTCTTGGCAAGCTCGCCGAGTTCCG
This sequence comes from Actinomycetota bacterium, assembly GCA_019348575.1. The sequence goes on from JAHWJE010000065.1 coordinate 1,336, forward strand.
CCAGCGCATCGGGGACCCGCTGCTCGGGGGTGAGCAGCTCCGGGAACTGGGCGAGGATCCTGCCGGCGAGCGAGATGTCGCGCGGCTCGACGTCCACGTCCGCGGCGGCGGCGAACGCCTGCACGATCGGCAGCAGCGAGGCCGTGGCGAGCGCGGGCGCCTCGTCGGTGTGGGTGTAGATGATCTTCATCGGCCGGGGCGACACGCTAGCGTCGCCGGGAGGCATGGCGCACGACGTGACGTTCATCCCCGGAGACGGCACCGGCCCCGAGCTGACCGAGGCCACCCGGCGCGTGCTCGAGGCCACCGGCGTCGAGTTCAACTGGGACCGCCGGGAAGCGGGGATAGACGAGTACCGCAAGCACGGCAATCCCTTACCGGACGCCACGCTCGCATCGCTGAAGCGCACCGGGGTGGGGATCAAGGGGCCGACGACGACGCCCGTCGGCTCCGGCTTTCGCTCGATCAACGTGCTGTTGCGCAAGGAGCTCGACCTGTACGCCTGTATCCGGCCGTGCAAGGCGCTCGAGGGCGTGCGCACGCGCTTTCCGGAGACCGATGTCGTCATCGTCCGTGAGAACACCGAGGATCTCTACGCCGGCATCGAGTTCGAGCGCGGAACCGACGCCAATGCGCAGCTGCGCGCGACGCTCGCCGAGCTCGGCTCCCGCGTTCGGGATGACGCCGGCATCTCGATCAAGCCGATCAGCGTGTTCGGCTCCGAGCGGATCGTCCGTCACGCCTTCGACTACGCCGTCACGCACGGTCACCGGAAGGTCGTGGCCGCGCACAAGGCGAACATCATGAAGTTCTCCGACGGCGTGTTCCTCGACGTCGCGCGCGAGGTCGCCTCGCACTACCCCGCGATCGACTTCGAGGCCGTCATCGTCGACAACCTGTGTAACCGGCTGATCACCTACCCGGAGGATTTCGAGGTCATCGTCGCACCGAACCTCTACGGGGACATCGTCTCGGATCTCTGCGCTGCGATGATCGGCGGGCTGGGCGTGGCGGGCGGCGCGAACATCGGCACGGACGCCGCCGTGTTCGAGGCGACGCACGGATCGTCGCCGACGTACGCGGGGTGCAACCGCATGAACCCGACGGCGCTCATGCTGTCGGGCGTCTACATGCTCGACCACCTGAAGGAGGGCGCGGCGGCGCGTGCGCTGGAGAACGCGATCGCAGCCGTCATACGCAAGGGCGACAAGGTCACATACGATCTCAAGCCGTCCAGGACTGATCCAACCGCCGTCGGCACGAGCGAGTTCGCCGACGCCGTGATCGAGGAGATGAATGCATGACGAATGCCCCAGTGAAGGTCGCCGTCACCGGCGCCGCCGGACAGATCGGCTATGCCTTGCTGTTCCGGATCGCCTCCGGGCAGCTGCTGGGTGCTGAGACGCCGGTCGCGCTCAAGCTGCTCGAGATTCCGCAGGCGATCAAGGCCGCCGAGGGCACGACGCTCGAGCTGATCGACTGCGCCTTCCCGCTGCTGGCCTCGGTCGACATCTACGACGACGCGGCGCAGGCGTTCGACGGCGTGAACATCGCCATGCTCGTGGGGGCGCGGCCGCGCTCGAAGGGGATGGAGCGCGCCGACCTGCTCGAGGCCAACGGGCAGATCTTCAAGCCCCAGGGCGAGGCGCTCAACGACGCGGCGGCCGACGACGTCAAGGTGCTCGTCGTCGGCAACCCGGCGAACACCAACGCGCTCATCCTCGCCTCCAACGCGCCCGACATCCCCGCCGAGCGCATCACCGCGATGACGCGCCTGGATCAGAACCGCGCGGTCGCGCTGCTGGCGCAGAAGCTCGGCGTCGGCGTCGGCGCCGTCACCGACCTCGTCGTATGGGGCAACCACTCGCCGTCGATGTTCCCCGATCTCTTCAATGCGAAGGTGAACGGCGAGCGCGCCATCGACCAGGTCGAGATGGACTGGTACGAGAACGAGTACATCCCGCGCGTGGGCAAGCGCGGCGCCGAGGTCCTCGAGGCGCGCGGCGCATCGTCTGCGGCATCGGCCGCCAACGCCGCGATCGATCACGTGCGCGATTGGGTCAGCGGCGCCGAGGGCCTGCGCTCGATGGCCGTCACCTCGGACGGCTCCTACGGCGTGGCCGAGGGAATCATCTCGAGCTTCCCGGTGAAGTGTGTCGGCGACACGTACACGATCGCGCAGGGACTCGAGGTCGGCGAGTTCGCGCGGGCAAAGCTCGATGCGACCGTCAAGGAGCTGACCGACGAGCGCGCGGCGGTCCGCGAGCTCGGGCTCATCTGACGCCCGACCGCGGCCGTCCCGCAGGGTCAGGTCTCCTACCAGGACCTGACCCCGGGGAGCAAGCGTCAGGCGGCTTCCTGCGGGTGCCAGCCGCGGCCCTCTTTGCGCACGAGGCCGTCGTCGGCGAGACCGGGAAGCACGCGGTACAGGTAGTTCTGCTTGATCCCCATCTGCTCGGCGATCTCCGGGATCGTGATGCCGGGCTTCTCGCGAACGAGCCTGAGCGCCTCGGCGCCGCGCGTTCCGCTGCCCTTCGGGCGGCCACGCCGGCCGGTGCCCTTGGCGCGCCGGCTGCTGCTCGACGCGCGCGCAGGGGCGCGGCGGGCCGCGGGAGCGCCGCCGTTCGCCTGCGGCACGCCGTCGAGCGCGGCAGCGGCGGCCTCGAGGCGGCGGTACTCCTCGACGAGCGGCTTGAGCTCCTTCAACCGCGCGCCGATCTCGCTTCGCTTCTCATCCAGGAAATCTGCCATGTATTCTTCCCCGTTCTGGCAAGTGACAATTACCGACAAATAGACTAGAGCATCGCTCGGCCGGGTCGGTCCGATCCCTGGACGCTTTGCTAGACGCGCACTTCCAGGACGTCCTTCAGGCGGCGCAGGGAGGCGTTGGCCTCCTTCTCCGGAATGCCGCCGACGATGACCTTCGACGCGGCGGCGCCGAGGACACCGAACGGAGTCCGGAACTCGTTGCGGTAGTCGAAGTGGGTGCGCCCCTCGCGCTCTGTGAGGCGGTTCTCCGTGACAGCGGTCGAGCGTGCAGGCCCCCTTCCCTCCCAGCGCGCGAAGCGGGGAGCGTCGACCTCCTCGAGCGTCCAGTGCACCTTGAAGTGCACGCCGCGCAGGCAGAGCGTCTGGCTCATCCGGAAGCCGGGCCGGATCGGCCCGGGGTCGACGCGCTCGAGGCGGTCGACGATCGTCACCCACGATCCCAACTTCTCGGGGTCCATGACGTGGTCCCAGACGTCCTGCATCGAGGCGTCGATGTCGATGCTTGCGATCACGAGGGACACGGGCGCAGAGAACCTAGTACACCCAAGTGCAAGTCCTTGCGGCCGGGACGTACGAGCGGCTGGGCCCCTGCCGGCCGGGTGCGCACCCTCATCTCGCCGCCAGCGGCTCGGCGGCCTCCCACTCGCGCAGCGCGTGCTCGACGGCGCGGTCGAAGCGATGCAGGCGCACGCCGAGAAGCTGCGGCGCGCGCTCGTCGCGCGGCAGCAGGTCGCTGGACAGGCTCTCCATCAGCGGCCCGATGAAGCCGGCGTCCTCGCCGGCGAGCGCCGCCGCGACGGGCGCGACGACGGGCGTGGCGTTGCGCGCGAGGCTGAGCGCGTGGCGGCGCACGAGCATGAGGTCTGCGATCCGTTCGATCATCTGGCCGTAGCTCAGGACGTCGGGCCCGGCGATATCCAGCGAAAGCCCCCCCTGCGCATGTGGGGTCGTGGCCGCCGCGACGAGGAACGCGCGCACGTCGCGCACGTCGATCGGCTGCGTGCGGTGCTCGCGCCAGGGCGGCAGCGCGAGCACCTTCATGCGCTCGACGAGGTGGACCAGGAAGCGAAACGAGCGCGACCGCGCGCCGATCACGATCGAGGCGCGCAGCGCGACGGCCTCCGGGACCCCGGCGAGCAGGATCCGCTCGACCTCGAGGCGGCTGCCGAGGTGGCGTGACGGCTGTCGCTGCTGCGGCACGAGTCCGCCCAGGTAGACCACGCGGCGCAGCCCCGCGCGCTGCGCCGCCGCGACGAAGTTCTCCGCGGCGGTGCGCTCGCTGTCCTCGAAGCCGGCGCGCGCGCCCGCGCCCTCCATCGAGTGGATCAAGAAGTACGCGACGTCGATCTCGTCGAGCGCCTCGTCGAGGCCCGCGCCGCTGATCGCGTCGCCGCGCACGAACGGCAGCGTCGGCGGCACGCGAGACGGGTCGCGGCCGAAGCCGCGCAGCTCGTGTCCCGCATCCTGCAGGGCGGGAGCGAGCGCAGACCCGATCGAGCCGCTGGCGCCGGTCAGCAGGATGCGCATGGGCGCACCAATCGTCGCCGATCGCGCCCGCGGGCAAACCGCCGTCTCGCCGCCGGCTTGCGGGCGGCAGAGCGCCGACCGGCGTCGCCGCCGCGCTCACTCACGCAAGCTCGTCGGCCGCGTCGGCGATCAGCCCCGCGAGCGCGAGCGCCGAGGTCGCCGCGGGAGAGGGCGCGTTGCGCACGTGGATCGCGCGCGGCGTCGCAGAGACGAGGAAGTCGTCCAGCAGGCGCCCGTCGCGCGCGACCGCCTGCGCGCGCACGCCCCCGAAGGCCGGCAGCAGGTCCTCGCTGCGCACGGCGGGCACATAGCGGCTGGCCTCGGCGGCGAACGCCGCGCGGCTGGCCGCCAGGCGCAGCTCGCCGATCCCGGTCCGCCACCAGCGCGCGATCATCCGCCAGGTGCCCGGCCAGGTCAGCGTGTCGCGGATGTCCGCCGCGCGCAGCCTGCTGAGGTCGTAGCCGTCGCGGGCGCCGACCAGCAGCGCCGACGGCCCGAGCAGCACCTCGCCGTCGATGCGCGGCGTGAGGTGCACGCCGAGAAACGGAAGGCTCGGATCGGGCACGGGGTAGATCAGGCCGCGTACGAGCTCGCGGCGCTGCGGCGCCAGGCGCAGGTAGCCGCCGCGGAACGGGACGATGCGCGGGTCCGGGCCGGCGCCCGCGAGCACCGCCAGGCGATCGGACCACAGCCCCGCGCAGAAGATGGCGCGGGCGCCCTCGGCCTCGTCGCCGCCCGCGGCGCGCAGCCGGATCGAGCGCGCGCCGGCGTCGACGCCCGCGACCTCCCAGTCCGTGCGCAGCTCGCCGCCGGCCGCGCGCACGTCTTCGGCGAGGCGCGCGCACACGACCCCGAAGTCGACGATCCCCGTGTTCGGCGAATGCAGCGCCGCGATCCCGGTCGCGTGCGGCTCGATCTCGCGCAGGCCGCCGGCGTCGAGCCGGCGCAGGCCCTGAACCCCGTTCGCGCTCGCGCGCCGCTCGATCTCGTCGAGCGCCGGCAGCTCGCGGTCGTGCAGCGCGACGATGAGCTTGCCGATGCGGTCCACGTCGACGCCGCGCTGCTCGCAGAACTCGTACATCCGGGCGGCACCGCCGACGCACAGCCGTGCCTTCAGGGAGCCGGGCGCGTAGTAGGCGCCGGCGTGGATCACGTCGTCGCCGAGGCGGAAGAGGACCACGGTGATGTTGTCCTTGCCGCCGGCGTCGTTCGCCGCCTCGACCAGCCGGTGCGCCTCGGCCGCCGCAGACATCGGCATTGACCGGTCGATGATCGGCCGGATCGCCCCCGCGTCGACGAGCGGCCACACCTGCTCGCGTACCCCCCGGACGATCTTGGCCTTTTCGGCGAGCGGACGGGCCCGCAGGGTGGTCGCCGAGATAGTGCCGCGCTTGGCCAGCAGCGGCCCGAGCACGCAGATGCTGGCGCGCATCGTCTTGACGATATCGTAACGCGCCTCACACACCTTCTCGTTGATGACTTCAAGATCGAGGTCGCCGTTGAGCGGCGGGCCATCGGGCACGCGCTCGTCGGAGGTCGCTTCGTGGCGATGGTGGCGGACGCCAAGCTCGCCGAGGAGCTTGTACATCGAGTCGATGTCTGACCGGCGGGGCACGCCCTTGAGGGTTGTCTTCCCCTCCGCCATCAGACACGCCGCCAGGATCGGCAGCGCGCTGTTCTTGCTGCCGAACGCGATGCAGTTGCATAGCGCCACGTCGACCCGCGCCGGCCGCGCGGCGTGCGGGACGTAATCGAGGTCGCACTGCGGGTCCGGCTGGTCCAGGTTGATCGTCGGGTGGACCAAGCCGTCGCGCATGGCCAGCACCGCCGCGGCGACCTGCACCGCGCGCTGCGCGTAGTTCA
>JAHWJE010000066.1 GCA_019348575.1 Actinomycetota bacterium
CGGCTTCGGGTCGATCGCCGGCGCGCCCTCGCCGGCCGGGCGGATCTCGAACACGAGGTGCGGTGCCTGGGTCGAGGACGGGCGCCCGACGCGGCCGATGATCGTGCCGCCGATCACGCGCGAGCCCTTGCGCAGGCGGCGGAACTCGACCTGGTCCTTGTCGAGTCCGAACGGCCGCGAGAAGAAGGCGCGGAAGGTCGTGAAGCCGTCCCAGTTCATCGCCGACTCGAGCAGCTGGTCGGCGCCGCCGGCGCGGTAGGCGTTCGGCCGGCGCGGGTGCGCGAAGAGGCGGCTCTTGGTGGCGACGGCCTTGGAGGCGCGCGGGGCGGGCAGCGCGCTGTCGGTGCCGGTCGTCCGCCGCATCCTCCGGTCGGCCATGGACGTGCTGGGGGTGGACGTCGACGTCACCTCCGACGTCGAGGTCGCGCTCACCGACGGCACCGACCTGAAGACGTTCCGACGCGGCCACCCGCGCCTGCTCGCCGACCTCCCGAGCGCGTTCGGGCACGAGCTCTGCGGCGTCGACGGGCGCGGCCGCCGCTGGATTCCTGCGAACTCCGCTCCCTGCGGCGCCTGCGGCGCCTGCGCGCGCGGCGACGAGACGCTCTGCGAGGACCTGCCGCTCCTGAACGGCGCCTACGCCGAGCTGCTGCTCGTCCCCGAGCGGATCGCTCGGCGGAACCTCCTCCCCGTCCCGCCGGGGCTCGCGCCGTTCACCGTCTCGGAGGACCTCGTCCAGGCTTCGCCGTCGTGGTACTTCGACCTCGAGGCGGTCGCGGCGTACTGGACGGGGGGCGGCGAGGGCGCCCGCCCGTACCACCACCCCGCGCCGATCAACCTCGTCTACGCGCTCCTCGAGGGCCTGCGCGCGGTCGAGGAGGAGCTGGCCGACCCCGCCGCCTGGGCGACGAAGTACGAGGCGGCGACGTCCGAGGCGCGGCAAACCGCCGCCAAGCGTGCTGTGGAGACGGCGCTGGCGGCGTGGGAGGAGCACGCAGCGAAGTTCGAGGCGGCGGCGCGCGACGCCCGGCGCCGCCCCGACCCGGCGACCTACGAGGCCGCCATCGCCCTCTACACCGGCGACCCGCTGCCGGAGGACCGCTACGAGGACTGGGCCGCACCCCGCCGCGAGGCGCTGCGGGGGACCTTCCTGGAGCTGCTGCTGGGCGCGGCGCGCCTGCACGAGGCCGAGGGCCAACAGCACGAGGCCGACGACCAGCAGCAGGTACGGGATGTAGCCGATGCCGCCGGCGACGGCCAGGCCCTGGAAGTCGTCCTTGTGCTGGACCGCCAGCGGCACGAGGTCGTCGCGCAGGTACTTGCGCAGCCCGGGCACCGTGCGCACCGGCTTGTCGCGCGACAGCCGCGTCAGCCCCTCGATGCCCGGCACGTCGTACCAGCCGTCCGCGACGTTGGGCAGCGTCGTCAGCAGCTGGGCGGTGCGCGGGAAGCTCTGCTCGAGCGTCGCCGCGAGCTCGTCCTCGCTCACCGCCAGGGTGGTGGCGAGATACGACGTGAGGCGCGGGATCTCGTCGGCGACCCCCTCCAGCGGCAGCGCCCGCATGAGCGCCTCGGTGTGCGGCGCCTCGCGGCGCAGGATCTTGCGCACCTGCGCGCTCGACAGCCCCAGCTCGCGGCGGACGAGCCGCACCAGCGAGCGGACCTCCCGGTGCGCCCCGCCGCGCGCGGTCAGCAGCGGATCGACGAGGTCGACGTACTGCGCCAGGATCTCGACCCCGCCGCGGGTCCCCGCCACGCGCTCGTCGGTGAAGGCGGGTGCGGCGCTGTCGACGACCTGCTGGCCGGCGCTCAGGCGCGGGATCAGCGACAGCACGAGGACGAGCGCGACCACCGCGAAGCCGATGAGTGCGACACCGAGCCACGCACGCGACGCAGCGGTCGACATCAACCCCTTCATGCGCAGTTTCGGTATCCCCAGGCTCGACGACGTGACAGGGACGGCGCCGGCACGCCGTCAGCAAGCGCGCGACCTTACACGCCGACCGGCCCGGCTGCGACCAGCGCAAGCTTCTGCGCGCGCGTCAGGCGCTTGATGCGCGCCTCCTCGCGCCGCGCCGCGCTGCGGTCGGCCATCGGCTGGGCGAGCGCGAGCGACACCGGCAGTCGGCTGGCGGTGTAGCGGCTCGCGCGACCGGCGCTGTGCGCGCGCAGGCGACGCTCGAGGTCCGACGTCCAGCCGCAGTACAGGGAGCCGTCACGGCAGCGCAGGAGGTAGACGCAGACGTCGGACATCGGCGAGCAGTTCGACGTGCGCTGCGGCGATCCTCGCGTCCCGCGCAGGCTCAGGCCGGCTCGCGCGCCTCGCTGGGCCTGAAGCTCGGCAGCGGAGCCAGCTCGACGGGTGAGCTGTGCATCGCGCGCAGCCGAACCTCGCGCCAGGAGAGGCCCTCCTTGACGAGCGCAGGCGCGCCCATGGCGACCGCCGTCGCGACCTCGACGGCCTGCAGGATGATCCCGTAGGCGAGCGCGTCGGCGTAGCCGACGCCGTAGGCGGCGAGCACCGCGACGCAGGCGGCCTGGAAGACGCCGACGTTCGACGGCGTCGCCGGCAGGACCGCGGTGACGTTGACCGCGAACAGCACGGCCGCCGCCGCCCCGATCCCCGCCCCCTCGTCGAGGCCGAGCGCGACGAGCAGCACGTAGCACGACAGCCACTGCATCGCCCACGCCCCGAGCTGCGCGAGCGTCGCGACGGCGCCCAGCTGCGGCTGGCGGAAGACGGTCAGGCCGTCGCGCAGCTGCACGAGCGCGCCGCGCGCCTGCGCCACGAACGCGGCGACGCGCGCGTAGCGCGAGGGCTTGCCGGAGCGCAGCAGCGCGGGCGTGGCGATCAGCGAGACGGCGATCGCCAGCGGCGCGACCGCGACGACGAGCAGCGCCGTGTGATGCGTGAACACGTCGACGGTGGAGAACATCGCGATCGCGAGCACCACGAGCGCGAGGATGTTCAGCAGCGTCTGCGACACGATCGTGCCCAGCACGACGGGGAGGTGCACGCGCGCGCTGCCGATCCGCCGCGCGACGACGAACGCGCGCGACGGCTCGCCGAGCCGGGCCGGCAGCGTCGCGGACATCAGCACGCCGATGAACGTGCCCTGCAGCGCGTCGCGCAGGCGCACGCGGCCGGCCGGCAGCGCGGCGCGCATGATCGCGTGCCACGCGACCGCGCGCAGCACCATCGACGAGCACATCAGCCCGAGTCCGAGCAGGACCCAGGGCGGCGCCGCGTTCAGGAGCGCGCGGCTGAGGGGCTCGATCCCGATGCGCTGCAGCGCGATCAGCGCGAACGCGGCCGCGACGACGCCGACGGCGCCGATCGCCAGCCTGCGCGCCAACCGCGCGCCCGGGCGCGAGACGTCCTTCGCCGTGCGGGGCAGCGCCGGCTCGAGCGTCGGCAGCCGGCGTGCGGGCACGCGCTCGCCGGCGGCGGGCACGAGGCCCAGTCGCGCCGCGACGCCGCGCGGTGCGCGCGCATGCTGCGCGATCGCGTCCTCGTAGGCGCCGAGCACCTCGGCCGCCACGGTCGGCCAGGCATAGCGGGCCGCCGACTGCGTGGCGGCGGCGGCGAGCGACGTGCGGCGCTGCGGGTTCAGCGCGAGGTCGCGCAGCGCCTCGGCGAGTGCCGTCGCGTCGCCGCGCGGGACAAGCAGGCCGTCGTGGCCGTGGCGGACGACGTCGCGGTAGCCGGCGATGTCGGAAGCGACGACCGGCGTGCCGGCCGCGAACGCCTCGGTCAGCACCATGCCGAAGCTCTCGCCGCCGAGCGACGGCGCGCACAGCACGTCGGCCTCGGCGAGCACGCGCAGCTTCTGCTCGTCGCTGCACTTGCCGTGCGCCACGACGTCGCGCGCGTCGAGCATGAGCGGCGCGAGGTCGGTCGCGTCGGCGCCCACGACGTGCAGCATCGCGGGCACGTGCTCGCGCAATGCCTCGAAGGCGCGCAGCAGCACCGGCAGCCCCTTGCGCTCGACGGGCTGGCCGATGAAGGCGATCCGCAGCGGCGCGTCCGGCGGCGCGGACGAGGCCGCGCGCGGCGGCTGCTGCGGGAGCTCGACGCCGTTGGGGATGATCCGATAGCTCCCCCCGTAGAAGCGCCGGCCCGTCCACGCCGCCGCCTGCGACACCGCGATCCGCACGTGCAGGCGGTTCATCCGCCGGCGCGCGCCGAGGACCGCCGCGAGGTGGTTGGCCGGGAGGTTCTCCGAGTACGAGTGGAAGGTGCCGACGAGCGGCGCCTCGACCGTCATGAGCGAGTCCCAGCCCGGGACCGGCGCGACCGGCTCGTGCAGGTGCACGACGTCATAGCCGCGCTCGAGCTCGCGCCGCAGCGCGACGAGCGTCGACACGCCGCAGGCGATGTTCGAGACGGCGCCGTTGGCGGGGAAGCCGATCGTCCGGCCGAGCGGGACCAGGTACTCCGGCAGGCCGCGCGGCGACGGGCGCGCGCCACGGTGCAGGCGCAGCGTCAGCCGGTCGTCGGGATCGACGGGAGAAAGCACCCGCACGTCGTGGCCGCCCGCCAGGTACTGCTCGGCGAGCGCCTCGATGTGGCGGGTGACGCCGCCCGGGTAGGTCCACGAATACGGCGATACCAACGCGATCCGCATCGCGGCATCCTAGCCCGGCGAACCCGCCGCGACAGGATGCCCCAGCGGCGCGTCGGCCTCGTGGGCCACGAGCGCCGGGGCGCCGCGGACGTACGCGGTCGCCGACGCCAGGACGAACGCTCCGAAGATCAGCAGCAGCGGGCCGGAGTCGTTGAACAGCGCGCCGACGATCGACGCCGTCAGCCCGCCGACGAGCGCCGCGCGCCACGACGGCGACCCGCGCAGCGGCGCGTAGATGCGCTCGCGATAGCGCACGGCGTAGGCGACGCCCAGCAGCGCCAGGAGCGTCAGGTACGGGACCACCCCCGCCCGCAGGCTGTTGAACGCGAGGCTGTAGCGGCGCGCGACGACGTCCCACAGCGATCCGGCGTCGTCGGCCCGCAGGATCGTGCGCGTGAAGTGCGCGTCTCCGCCGGTTGCGAGCTCCAGCAGCGCCAGCGCGGCGACGGCCGCGAACGGCACGAGCGCGGCGACCAGCAGCGCCCGCCGCGACGGGGCTCCGGGCAGCATCAGGAGCGCCGCGGCCGCCACCCCGGCGCCGACGGTGATGACGCCGCCGACGTCGGCACCGAGCTGGCCGGCGCCGACGAACACGGCGAAGACCGCTCCCGCGCCGGCGATGATCGCCGCGCTGCGACGCGATCGGGCGCGGCCCCACAGCAGCGCGCCGAGGCCCACGAGCAGCAGCGTCGTGAGCGTCGCCTCGAGCTCGTTGCCCAGCCCGTAGAAGCGCGAGCCCGAGCGCGGGTTGACCCCGAGCAGCGAGCGGATGATGAGCGGCGACCCGAACGCGAGATCGACGGCGTACGCGGTCAGGCCGACGGCGGCCGGCAGCGCCGGCCCGCGCGGCCACGCGACGAAGCGGTCCGTGAGCGCGGCGAGCCCGAACGAGCCGACGACGATGATCGCGAGCTCGACGAGCCGCGGCGGCGCCAGCCAGCCCGTGAGCAGCAGCATCGGAACCGCCCACAGCATCGCGAGCCCGCCGATCCGCAGCGCCGCGCGGACCCCGCGCCGGTCGGTGGCGACCCCGAGCACGAGGACGAGCGTCAGCCACGCGAACAGCAGCGCGCCGATCATCGGAGTGCGGCGGCCGCTGACGACGCTCAGGCGCTCCTCGAGGGCCGTCAGCGCACCCGCGTCGCGGACCCCCGCCACGTGGATCGGCTGGCCCCGCACGCCCTCCGGCACCTCCAGCCCGAGGTGGCGCAGGATCGTGACGGGGATGTCGATCCCCGCGACGATCCCCTCGAGGTGCGTCGTCGCCGACGTGAGCATCCCGTTGCCCGCGAGGCCGACGATGCCGATCGGCAGCAGCAGCGGCACCCGCGCGCGCGGCGGCCTCTGCACGACGATCAGCAGGTCGTCGGTGCGGCGCCTGCGCAGCAGCTCGTCGAGCGCCTCGTCGCCCTTGTCGGAGGTCGGCAGGCCGACGACGACGAGCCGGTGGCGCACGAGCAGCAGGGCGGCGCGGTCGGCGAGCGTCGCGGCCGGCCCGAGCGACACCGCCGCGACGTCGCCGCGACGATCCGTCGCCACGACCGCCTCGACGTGCGTCCGGCCCGCGACGCCGGCATAGCCGGCGCCACCGCGGATCTCGCCGGCGAGCAGGCCGGGCTGGATCTCGGCGGGCGCCGAGGCGGCACGCTCGAGCGCCGGCCGCCAGCCGAAGATGAAGCCGCTGCGATCGCCGGCGAGGACGAGCTCGAGCCGCGGCGGCTGCTCGGGCTCGTAGACCGCGAGCGAGGTCCTCGAGCCCGACGACACGTCGAGCATCATCTGCTCTGGCGACGAGCGTCCCTGCGTCGCGCTGACGAGCCCGATCGCGAAGCGCACCCGCGCGTCGAGCCGGTCCATGACGGGCGCGGGGTTGTTGTCGCCGCCCTCGGGCAGGAACGCGAGCACGACGCGCCGCTCGGCGGCGCCGGCAGGCGCCGCGGGCGCGGCGAGCACCCCGAGGCCGGCGAGCGCGAGCGTGGCGGCGCACAGCAGCGCCGCGGCGTGCGGGGAGCGCGGCATCGCGGCTCTATCCTGTCTGTTCGTGCCGGCGCGTCATTTCGTCAAGTACACCTTCCTGAAGATGGATCCGGCTTGGCGCCGGTTGGACGACGACGTCCGCGAGGCCGGCAAGCGCGAGTTCGCCGCTGCGTGTGCGGACTTCGCGGACGGCCACCTGCTGCGGGCGTTCTCGACGATCGGCACGCGCGGGGACACCGATCTCATGCTTCTCACGCAGGCGCAGAACCTCGATCGTATCCACGAGTTCCACGTCGTCCTCGGCCAGAGCGGGCTCATGAAGTGGGCGACGATCCCCTACTCGTACCTCGCGATGACGAAGGTCTCGGAGTACTCCGACGAGTCACGGCTCGAAGTTCGCCCCGCGCACGCGAAGTACCTGTTCGTCTATCCGTTCGTCAAGACGCGCGCCTGGTACGCGCTGGAGCCGCAGGAGCGCCACCGGATCATGCAGGAGCACATCGCGCTGGGCCGCGAGTACCCGAGCATCGACCTCAACACGTCGTACTCCTTCGGACTCGACGACCAGGAGTTCGTCGTCGCCTTCGAGACCGACGATCCCGGCGCGTTCCTCGACCTCGTCCAGCGTCTGCGGACGACCGAGTCCTCGTCCTTCACGCTGCGCGACACGCCGACCTTCACGTGCATTAGCGCTTCGGTGGAGCGCGCGCTGTCGGCGCTCGACGGCGAGCCGCTGGCCGCGGAGGTGGGTTGAGGCGATGAGCGAGCAGCCCGGCGAGCTGCGCGACATCACCGTCATCGGCGCGGGCCCGGTCGGGCTGTCGACGGCCTTCTGGGCCGGCATGCGCGAGGCCTCGGC
>JAHWJE010000067.1 GCA_019348575.1 Actinomycetota bacterium
CCCCGATGCCGGGGCGCTTCGCGCGATGGCGACCACGATGGCGCACCGCGGGCCGGACGCGGAGGCCGTCTGGCACGACGACGTCGCGGGGCTGGCCTTCCGGCGGCTGGCGATCATCGACCTGCACGAGCGCTCCAACCAGCCGATGCACCACGGCGCCCTGCACGTCGTCTTCAACGGCGAGATCTACAACTACATCGAGCTGCGCGACGAGCTGCGCGGCCTCGGCCACGAGTTCGTGACCGCCGGCGACACGGAGGTGCTGCTGCACGCCTGGGCGCAGTGGGGCGAGGGCGCGCTCGATCGCGTCAACGGGATGTTCGCGTTCGCGATCTGGGACGGCGTGCGGCGCCGGCTGACGCTCGCGACCGACCCCTTCGCCGAGAAGCCGCTCTTCTACGCGCCGGCGGCCGACGGCCGGCTGCTGTTCGGCTCCGACGTGCGCGCGCTGCGCGCCGCCGACGCCGGCCTCGGCGAACCCGACCTCGGCGCGCTGCGACGGTTCGTCGCGCTGGGGACGATGCCGGTGCTGCCGGCGACGTTCTACGCGCGGGTGCGACGCCTGCCCGGCGCCCATCTGGCTCGCTGGGAGGGCGGCGCGCTGAGCGTGCGCCGCTACTGGGAGCCCCGCCGCGTCGCGGTGCCGCAGGCGCCGGCCGACGCCGCCGCGCGGCTGCGCGAGCTCGTCGTCGACTCGGTGCGCCTGCGCCTGCGCAGCGACGTGCCGGTCGGCACATCGCTCAGCGGCGGCGTCGACTCCTCGGTGGTGGCGGCGGCGTGCGCGCAGCTCTCAGCCGCCGGCGAGCGCCACGCGTTCACGGCGACGTTCCCCGGCTTCGCGCGCGACGAGTGGCGGTACGCGCAGGACGCCGCCCGCGCGGCGGGCGTTGCGCGTCACCACGCCGTCGCCCCGGCGCGCGACGAGCTGCTCGCCGACCTCGAGACCTTCACGCGCGACCAGGAGGAGCCGTTTCCGACGACGAGCATCTACGCCCAGTGGCGCGTCATGGCGGCCGCGCGCGAGGCCGGCGTCGTCGTCATGCTCGACGGCCAGGGGGCCGACGAGCTGCTCGCCGGCTACCGCACGACGGCCAGCCTCGCCGCGCTGTGCGCCGGGCCGCGCGCGCTCGCGCGGGCGGTCGCGGGCGACCCGCGCTCGGCGTTCGACGGGCTCGCCACCGGCTTCGCGGCCGACCACGTGCCGCACGCGGTCGCGGCGCGCTACCGCCGCCGCCAGGCCTCTCCGTACGTCCTGCCGGCGCTGGCCCGCGACGCGGCGGCGGCGGCCGACCTCCCGCTGCCGAGCTGGACGCCGCGGGGCGGGCCGCTGCGCCGCGAGCTGCTGCGCGAGACGTTCATGACGATCCTGCCCGATCTGCTGCGCTTCGCCGACCGCAACAGCATGGCCCACTCGCTCGAGGTGCGGCTGCCGTTCCTCGACCGCCGCATCGCGGAGTTCGCGCTGTCGCTGCCGGCGCGGCTGCTCGTGCGCGACGGGGTCTCCAAGCGCGTGCTGCGCGACGCGTTCGCCGACATCGTCCCGGCGTCGGTCCTCGCGCGGCGCGACAAGGTCGGCTACGAGACGCCGGAGGCGAAGTGGCTCGGGGCGCCCGAGGCGCGCCGCCGGCTCGGCGAGGTGCTGCTCGACGGGCGCGCGAGGTCGCGCGGATGGTTCGACGCCGCCGCGCTCGAGCACGACGTCGCGACCGGCTGGCGCGACGTCGGCGCGATGTGGCGCGCGCTCAACGGCGAGCTGTGGCTGGCGGAGCTCGCCGGGGCGCGGTCGCTCGTGGCGGCGTGAGCACGGTGCCCGGGCGCCGCATCCTCGTCGTCGCCTACGCGTTCCCCCCGGCGCCGTTCGTCGGCGGCAACCGCTGGCTGGCGATCCGCGACCACCTGCGCGCGCGCGGCCACGAGGTGACGGTGCTCACGACGACGGCCTTCGGAACGCTCGACGACGACGCCGCGCAGGACGTCCACCGCACCTCCGACCTGATCGCGTCGGGCGGGCTGCGGCGCCTGCTGCGGCGGCCCGCCGTGCCCGTCGCCGGCGGCCCGGCGTCGACCGCCAGCGCCGCGCCGGCCTTCGCGACGCAGGTGCTCGTGCCCGACGCGCATCTTGCGAGCTGGGTGCCGTTCGCGCTGCGCGCTGCGCGGCGGCTGCTCGGCGAGCGTCGCTACGACGCGATCGTCACGACGACGCCCTACGAGTCCGCGCATCTCGTCGGGCTCGCCCACCGCGGGCGCGTCGCCTGGATCGCCGACTTCCGCGACGGCTGGGTCTACGAGTCGCACCGCCCCCCTTTCCCGACGGCCGCGCAGCGGTCGCTCGACCGCCGGATGGAGCGCCGCGTCGTGCGTGCGGCGGACGTCGTGCTGGCGGCGACGCGACCGATCGTCGAGGACTTCCGCACGCGCCTGGGCGTCGACGCGGTGCATGTCACCAACGGCTGGGACCCTGCCTGGGAGGCGCAGAGCGCGGCCGCCGATGCTCCGCCGCTCGAGCCCGGCTGCGTCAACCTCGTCCACACCGGCACGCTCAGCGGCGCGCGTGGCCGCGACCCGCGCCCGCTGCTGCGCGCGCTGCGCGTCGTCGCCGGCGAGCCCGCCGTCGCCGCGCGGCTGCGTCTGATCCTCGCCGGACGCCCGACGCAGGACGACGATCGCATCCTCGGCGAGCTCGGCAGCCCGCTCGTGCGCCACGTCGGCATGCTCAGCCGGCCGGCGGCGCACGCGCTGCAGCGCCAGGCCGGCGGGCTCGTCCTGCTCACGGGGCCGGACGTCTGCGAGGCGACCGGCAAGCTCTTCGAGTACATCGGTGCGCGCCGGCCCGTGCTCGCGCTGGCCGCCGGCAACGAGGCCGAGCGGATCGTCAGCGAGACCGGCATCGGGCGCACCGTCGCGCGCGACGACGAGGGCGCGATCGCGGCGTTGCTGCGCGAGGTCGCGGCCGGCGCGCTGGAGCGCGCCTACGACCCCCGCGGCCTCGACGAGTACATCTATCCTGCGCCGGCGCTGAAGGTCGAGCAGCAGATCGAGCGCGCGATCGCGCGCCGCGGCCGCCGCTGATCAGCCGGCGGCGGGCCTGCGCGCCGTCGCGTGCAGCACGTCGCCGCCGCCGGCCGCGTCGGCGAGGCGCGCGACGGGCAGCGCGAGCGCGCACAGGCCGGCGGCGATCCGCAGCTTGAGGCCGTCGGGGAACAGGCAGCGCCCCCAGATGCGGTACTGGATCGACGCCGGCAGCCCGACGAGGCTCGTCGACGTGCCCGTGCTGACCTCCTCGAACCCGGCGTCGTGCAGCGCGCGCTCGAGCGCGGCCGCCGTGAAGTGCACGCGGTGGCGGGGCAGGTCGAGGTGGTACCAGCGCCCGCCGAAGCGGCGCGCCTGCCAGCCGCCGAAGTTCGGGACCGAGATCGCGACGACGCCGCCGGGCACGAGCGCGTCGTGCACGCGGCGCAGGTCGCCGACGGGGTCGTGCGTGTGCTCGAGCGACTGCTGGAAGACGGCCGCGTCGTAGGCGGCGGGCTCGAGCGGCACGGTCGCCAGGACGCCCTGGCGCGCGTCGACGCCGCGGGCGCGCGCGGCGGCAGCGGCCGCGGCGGACGGCTCGATGCCGGTCATCCGCCAGCCGCGCGCGGCCAGCATCGCCGCGAGGTCGCCACGGCCGCAGCCGACGTCGACCGCGCGGCCGGGTGCAAGCGCGGCGACGGCGCCGACGGGTGCCGTCCGGCGCGCGCGGCGGCCCTGCCAGGCCTGGATGACGCGCGAGATCGCGGCGACGAGCGGGTGGATGCGCGGGTCGTAGGCGGCGTAGGTCTGCGGGTAGAAGGCCGCGAGCTCGTCGCCGCCGGCGAGCGGCAGCGTCACGCCCGCCGTGCAGCGCGCGCAGACCGCGACGGCGAAGCGCCCGGGCGTGCCGTGCAGGCGGTCGGGGGAGGAGAGCGCCGGCGCGGGCAGCTCGGCGCCGCAGACGGGGCAGGCCGCAGCGGTCATCGCCGGCGGGGAGGCTACGCGCCCGGCGCCGCGGCGACGAGCTCGACGTTCGTCGCCACGCGGTTGAGGCCCGGCACGCGCGCCAGCGCGCGGTTGGCGCCCCAGACCGCGCTCGTCATGCGCGGGCGCTGGGCGATCGGGATGTCGAGCGTCAGCGGCAGCATGTTCGCCAGGCGCAGCTCGCGGATCTCGTAGCCGTGGCGCTCGAGCAGCGCGCGGGCGCTGGCCGGCGTGTAGAGCAGCTCGTGCGGCTCGGCGCCGTGGTAGTAGAGGCCGATCCGCTTGGCGACCTTCTCGAGGTAGGAGAAGCGGTTGGGGAGCTTGTAGACGTAGAGCGTCCCGCCGGGGCGCAGGACCCGCGCGAGCTCGTCGAGGCTCGCCTCCGGGTCGAGCACGTGCTCGAGCACGCCGCAGCTCAGCACCGCGTCGAAGCTGGCGTCGGCGTAGGGCAGCGCGCGCGGGTCGCTGGACACGTACGCGCGGACCTGCGGGAAGAGCGGCAGCGCGACGACGTCATCCGGCGAGCCTTCGCCCCGGTAGTCGAACGAGCTGACGTTCAGGCCGGCCTGCAGCAGCAGCGCCGAGACCTGGCCGAGACCGCAGCCCCAGTCGAGGATCGAGCCCGGCGCGTCGCCGGCGATGCGCGCCACCATCGCGTGGTACTCGCGCATCTGCGGCGCCGACCTGAGGCCGACGTCGTCGCCGCGCGGCTGCGTGGGGCGCTCGTGCATCCGAGGCGGGAAGATAGCCGCCCGTGGCGCGCGTCCTGCACATCCTGCCCCACCGCGGCGGCGGCGCGGAGACGTACATCGACGCGCTCGAGGAGATCGCGGGCCTCGAGCACCGGCGCGTCGCGCTGTCGCGCGGGCGCACGCCGCTGTCGGCCGCGTTCTCGCTGCCCGCCGGCTACCCGTCGATCGCACGCGCTGCTCGCGACGCGGACCTCGTGCACGCCCACGGAGACGTCGCCGCGATGCTCGCGCTGGCGCTGCTGCGCGCCCGGCCGTCGGTCGTCACGACGCACGGGCTGCACTTCCTGCGCCGCTCGACGGGGGCCCGCCGCGCGGCCGTCGTCGCCGCGCTGCGGGCGGTCGCGCACAGCGCGGCGTGGGTGCTGTGCACGTCGCAGGCAGAGCACGACGAGCTCGCAGAGCTGCTCGGGGCGCCGTCCGCCCAGCGCCTGCGGACCGTGCACAACGGGATCGCGCCGCCGCCGCCGGTCGACGCCGCCACACGCGCCGCCGTGCGCGATCAGCTGGGGCTCACCGACGGCGACGTCGCGGCGCACGCGGCCTGTGACGCGCTGCTGTCGGCGGCCGGCCTCGGCGACCTCGGCAGCAACTACGGGGTGTCGGAGCCCCGGTGGAAGGGCGCCTCGGGCGCCGACCTGCTCGCCGAGACGCGGCGGCGGGTCGAGGCCGCCGGCTTCGCGATCGGCAACGTCGCGGTGCAGGTGGTCGGCAACGCACCCCGCATCGGCCCCCGCCGTGCGGAGGCGGAGCGGGCGCTGTCGGCGGTGCTCGGCGCGCCGGTGAGCGTGAGCGCCACCACGACGGACGGCCTCGGGCTGACCGGCCTCGGCGTGCTGCTGGCCAGCGTCACCGTGGGGCTGATGTCGACGCTGATCCTGTGGGGGATGCTCGCCGACCGGTACGGCGAGCGACGCGTCATGACGGCCGGGCTGCTGCTCGCCGCGGCCGCGCTGCGGCACGGCCGCGAGCGCCTCGACCAGCAGGCGTCGGGCGTGGCTGCTGCCGGCCTTGGTGATCGCGCCCTGGCGGCGCCGTTCGCCCGAGGACTGCTCGGACGGGACGAGGCCGAGGTAGCTGGCCAGCTGCTTGGGGTGCTTGAAGGCGGTGATGTCGCCGATCTCGGCGATCAGCCCGACCGCGGTCAGCGTGTCGACGCCACGCAGGCAGCGCAACCGCGCGACGGTCGGCGCCCACGGCCCGTGGACGGACTGCTCGAGCAGCAGACGGTCGAGGCGGTCGCGACGCGCGAGCAGCACCTCGTGGTGCGCGAGGTACTCAGCGAAGACGACCTCCACGAGCGGGTCAAAGCGGATCTGCGACAGCCACGCCAGGTGGTGGCGTGACCACGTCTCGCCGCGACCGTCGAAGACCAGGCCCCGCCTGAGCAGCAGCTTGCTGATGCGATGCCTGGCGCCGATCAGATCGCCGCGCAGATCCTCACGCGCACGCACGAGGTCGCGCAGCGCCTCAAGCTCAGCGACCGGAACGACGACTGGCCGCAGTTGCCCCGCCGCCAGCAGCCGCGCGAGCTTCAGCGCGTCACGCGTGTCGGTCTTGACACCGTCACCGGGCTGACGCGGGATCGCGCCCGGCGAACACACCATCACCTCGATCCCCGCCGCACGCGCGGCGCGCGCCAGCCCGAACCCCGTCGGCCCGGCCTCATAGACCGCGCGGACCGGGCCCGGCAAGCTCTGCAACCACTCGATCACTGACTGCGGCGACCCCGACAGCCGCGCCTTGAACACCTCACCAGAACCGAGCTGCACAGCCGCGGCCGCCGTCTTACGCGCGTGCACATCCAGCCCCGCGAAGCAGATACCGTCCGTCATGTCGACGCTCCTCACCCTTCGATGCGGTAGGCCGCGCCATACGAAGCGCGGAAGCGTCGACTCTCAAAGATCGGCCGGACGCCAGCCCATACCGTCTAGGTCAGAGCACGCCGGGCGTGAACTGCACGGCGTGGCAGATCACGCCGTCGCCGATGTCGAGCTCGAGCACGCCGGCGCTGTGGCGCTCGTGCTCGACGAGCGGGTAGCAGCCCGGATGGGGGACCGCGATCGCGCGGCCGTTGGCGCGCACCACCCCGGAGCTCTCGGCGCGCGGCTCGAGCACGCCCCAGACCGCGCCCGCCTCGTACGGACCCGACCACGCGCCCGGCTGCTCGGGTGTCGGCTGGCCGACGGGCGCGCCCGGCACGTCCTCCGGGCGCAGCGGCGCGAGCGGCTCGGGCGCGATCTCCAGCAGCTCGCAGATCTCGGCCTGCGTCTCGTCGTAGGCGCCCTCGCCGTAGTGCATCGAGTACAGCCGCAGCCGGCGGTCGAACAGGTAGCGCGCGGGCCACGCCTCGTTCTCGTACTCCTGCCAGAGCTTGAACTCCGTGTCGAGCAGGACCGGGTGCTCGATCTTCAGCCGCTGCACCGCGGCGCGCACCTGCGCGGGGTCCTGCGACGGCGGGTAGGCGCCTGCATGGACGGAGACGACACGCAGCCCGGCGGCGGCGTAGCGCTCGTGCCACCCCCGGATGTAGCCCAGCGTCCGCAGCGAATTGGAGCGGCAGAAGTCCCAGAACTCGATCAGCAGCGGGCGACCGACCTGCTGGTCGAGTCGCAGCATCGCGACGTTCACCCACTCCGCGCCGGCGGGGAAGAACGGCGCGCTGATCCTGCCGGGCGGCGCTCGCACGGCCGA
>JAHWJE010000068.1 GCA_019348575.1 Actinomycetota bacterium
GGCCGCGGGCCGCATCGAGCGTCGCCTCCCAGGAGCCGCCCGGAAGCGCGCTCGCCGCCGCGGTCTCACGCTCGTCTTCGCCGCCGCATCCGCCGAGTGCGAACGCCGCGACCAGCGCGAGGACGATCGCGGCCGGCCGGAGCATCGCCGTGGGCGCGGCGCACCCCGCTCGGTCCGGCCGCGGGGCGCCGCTGCGCGACGCGTTCGCGCGGAACCCGACGATCATCCGGATGCGCTGCGGCCCGAGCTCGGCACTCGACTAGCTGCTTTCGGCATGCTGTCTGCAACGTGCCCGACGCCGCCACCGGGAAACCTCGAGCGACGCGGCGGGTGTCCTCCGCCGGACACCGGGACCTGGTGCAGCGATCGGACGGGAAATGCCTGACGAGGACGTGCAACGCGATCAGGCGGGAGCCGCGCCCACACCTCCTCTGACTGACGAGCGCACCCTCGCCGGTCTGGCGAACGTCGCGGCGTTGACGTTCCTCGCCGCACGAGCGGTGCCCGGCGGCTTCGTGGTCGCCTTGGCGGGGGGAGTCCCGCTGGCGCGCGCCTCCCAGCGCCACGGGACGCGCGCCGGCTATGCGGCCGCGGGCGCCAGCCTCATCGAGACGATGGCGGTCATGGGACCGGCGCGGATGGGCATCCCCGTCCCGCACGCCGCCAGCGCTCCCGCGCTGGGCACGCTGGAGCGCCGCGGCGCCGCGCTCGTGGCACTGGCGCTCGCCGGCGCCGCGATCCGCTTCGGCTACTACATCGCCACGAGCGCCTTCTACGTCCTCGTCCTGGTCGGCCTGGACGCCTACGCCGGGACGTACGAGGCGATCCGCGAGACGCTGACGTTCCTGCCGCCGGGCGACGCCGCTCCGCTCGTGATGACCGCGGCGTTCCTGCTCGTCTGGTCGCTCGTCGCCGGGTTGATCCAGGCGTGGGTGCTGCGACGAGGCCTTCGCCGCTGGCCCGGCGAAGGCGTGGAGCCCGGCGAGCGGCGCGCGCCGGCGCCCGATCGCGCGGGCCTGGCCGACGCGCGCGCCGTGGTCGGGACGGGCCTCCTGGCGATCGCGATCACGCTCGCCACGACGCAGCCCGCCGTGCTCGCGCTCGTCGCCGGCTGGCTGCTGGCGGCATGGCTGATCGTGCGCGCCGGCGCACGCAGCTTCACCGGGGGCCTCGCGCTCGCCGCCCCGCTCGCGCTCTCGACGCTCGCCTTCGGGCTCGTCGGAGGGCTCGGCGCGGAGCTGGCCCTCAGGCGGGCGTCGCGCGTGGCCCTGCTCGTGCTGACCGCGGTATGGCTGCGATCGGCGGCGGGCGCCGAGGGGCTGCGGGCGATCTCGCTGCGCGCCGTGCGTCGGCTCCGGCGCCTGCCCACGCTCGCCCTCTCCGCGCGCGTGCTGGGCGCGTCGGCGGGCGTGGGCAACTACGGCGAGTCGGCCCGCGCGCTCGGACGCGGCCTGGCCGCGGTGCGCAAGCGCCCGGGTCCGCTCCTGGGTGCCGTACTCGCGTGGATCGCCGCGGAGGCCCAACGAGTGCCGCGGGCCGAAGACGAGGCGCCGGCGGCCTGGTCTGCAGCCGAGACGATGCTCGTCGTGGCCGGCGCCGGCCTGGCGATCCTCGCGGCGGTCACGCTCCTCGCGTGACAGCGGCCGGGCCGCATCGGCGCGCTGTGGCAGCGGTTGGCGCTGTCGGCAGCGGGAAGCCTGCAGGCATGCGCAGCCGAGCCCGCCGCAGGGCGCACCCCGCATCTGCTCGCGCAACCGGGCGATGAAGGCGGTCGTGGTCGGCGCCGGCCACAACGGCCTGGTCTGCGCGTGCTATCTCGCCCAGGCGGGCCTCGACGTCCTGGTCCTCGAGCAATCGGCCCGGCCGGGAGGCGGGTCAAGGACGGAGGAAACGGTTCCCGGCCACCGCTTCGACACGCACTCGGTCGCGCACAACATCATCAACGCGACGCCCGTCGCCGCGGAGCTGCAGCTCGGCGACGTCGGGCTGGAGTACCGGGAGATGGACCCGTTCGCCGTGGCGGTGTTCGCCGACGGGCGCATCGTTCGCTTCCACCGCTCGATCGAGCGCACCGTCGCTTCGATCGCCGAGGTCGATCCCCGCGAGGCGAAGGCCTACCGGCGCTTCATGGATGTCGCCGTGCCGCTGCTCGACCCGCTGATCGCGTGGATGGGCGCCGGAGGCGGGGCGCCGGGGGTGCGAGCCGCCGCCAGGGACGCGCCGGCGGCGATCCGTGCGTTCGCCCGGCAACCGCGAAGGATCGCGACGGACCTCCTCGCGTCGTACGGCCGCGTGCTCGAGGACCGGCTCGGCTCGGACCTCACGCGCGGTCCCGTCGCCGCGTTCGCCGCGCACGCCTCGGCCGGACCGCAGACGCCGCGCGGCGCGCGATTCGTCTACTGGCAGGCCGTCTACCACCGGATCGGGCAGTGGCACGGCGTCGGCGGATCGGGCGCGCTGACGGCGGCGCTCGTACGCCGCCTGGCGTCGCTCGGCGGCGAGCTGCGGTGCGACTCGCCCGTCGCGCGCATCGACGTCTGCGGCGGCCGTGCGCGGGGGGTGGCGCTCGAGAGCGGCGAACGCATCGCAGCGGACGTCGTCGTCACGGCGATCAACCCGCGGACGGCCCTCCTCGAGCTTGCGCATCCGCCGCTGTCGGGCAGGGTCGCCCGCCGGCTGCGCGCCACGCACAGGTCCAATGCCGTGCAGGCCGTCGTGCATGTCGCGACCGACCGCCTGCCCGCCTACCGCGGGGCACGATCCGGCGACTGGAACGGGCTGCAGAGCTACGTCGACACGCTCGCCAACCTCGAGGCGGCCTTCGCCGCCGCCGAGGACCGCAGGCTGCACACCCCGGCGCCGGCGTATGCCTTCACGACGTCGGCGCTGGACGACTCGCTGGCGCCGCCCGGACAGCACACGGTGTACCTCGCCTGCCCCGCCGCGCCGTTCGAGGTGCGCAAGGGATGGCGGGCCGACGCGAAGCGCCTGGCCGAGGACCTCATCGCACAGGTGGAGGTCCGGGCGCCCGGCTTCCGGGACTCGATCCGAGGCGTCTCGGTCCGCACCCCCGAGCAGATGGCCCGGGAGCTGCGCTGGCCGGGAGCGCATCCGATGCACCTGGACCTCACGCCCGACCAGGCCGGCCCGCGCCGTCCCACGCGCGCGCTCGCCTCGCACCGCACCCCGATCGACCGCCTCTACATCAGCGGGGCAGGGACGGCGCCGTTCGGCGGCGTGGCGGCTCTGCCGGGGCGCGCCGCGGCGGGCGCCGTCCTCGCGGACGCCGCCCGCCTCGCGGCTACGTGACGCCGCTCGAGCTCAGGCCGGCCGCTCCGTCAAGCGGCGGGCGGGCACCTCTGCCTTCTCGCGGTGGGCGGCCGCCTGCGCGATGCCGGCAAGGGTCAGCACGGCGGCTGCCGCGACCGACGCATAGGCCGCCCAGCCCAGCGTCACCGCGGTCGCCGTGTGGGTCTGATCGCCGCCGCCAGTGCCGGCGGTGACCCACGGCGAGTCCAGCACGCGATAGAGGATCCGCGTGAACGCCATGAAGCCGACGATCGCGATGACCCCCCCGAGCGCGCCCGGCGCCAGCGGCGAGCGCTTGCGCGCGGCCATCCACACCAGCCCCAGGACGAGGAGCATCGACACGACCACGAGGACCGAGGTGTGCGGAAGCGAGATCCATCCCGCCCAGCTGCGCGTCACCTGCTCCTGCGGGAAGCCGACGACGGTGTAGAACGTGAACAGGCCGCTGAACCCGAAGAAGAACATGGCGACCGCGGCGACGGCCGCGACGCCGAGCCACGGCGTCACGCCTGCCTGCCGCTCGGCGATCCAGAACCGCCGCTCGGTCCGCTTCGCGGCGCCGGACGCGGCGTGCAGGAAGCCACCGAGCATCATCGACACCGTACCGGCGAGCGCGATCCAGATGCCGGGCTCGAGCGCGATCGGGCGCGGGTTGTCGAAGCCGCAGCCGTAGTGCAGGCAGCCGCCGAAGGGCGGGACGAGCATGCGGTAGCCCAGCTGCAGCGTTGCCACGAGCGCGACCAGGCCGATGATCAGGCCGACGCCGCGCCCGCCGACCGGCGCGCGGTCCATCGCGGTCAGCGACGCGAGCACGACGACGACGAGTGCCGAGATGAGGATCAGCTCGGTCGTGTGAGGTACACCGAACCATGCCGACCGGGCCTCACCCTTGAACATGTAGAAGTTCGACCCCAGCGAAACGAAGCCCAACACCGCACCGCCGAGCGCCACCCACATCCAGATCGAAAGCCGCTGCATCGCGATCTCCTTCCGCCTCGTTTGTCTCGCGTCGTTGCGATGGCGTCCCCGGGGCCGTACATGAAGCATGCATCTAGAGATTCACCGGCGGGGATCGTGTCCGCTGCCTGACAACCGCGAGATCACCATCCGCGGACGGCTTCGGCGATAGCCTGCATCACGTGATCGCCCTGGTCACCGGAGCATCGAGCGGCATCGGCGAGGCGACGGCGCGGCGGCTGGCGCGCGAGCCGGGGGCGAGGCGGATCTTCCTCGTCGCGCGGCGCGAGGAGCGCCTGCTGGCGCTCGCCGGCGAGCTGCCCGGCGACCCGGTCGTGATCGCCGCCGACCTGACCGAGGCCGAGACGCCTGCGCGCATCGCAGCCGTCGTCGCCGCGCGGGAGGGCCGGCTGGACCTGCTCGTCAACAACGCCGGCGCTGGCTGGCGCGGCACGTTCGCCGAGGGAGGCTGGGAGAACGTGCGCCGCCACATGGAGCTCAACTTCGACGCTCAGGTGCGCCTCACGGAGGCGCTGCTGCCGCTGCTGCGCCGCAGCGCGCCGAGCGCGATCGTCAACGTCGCGAGCACTGCGGGCCGCGTCAGCCGCGCGGGCACCGGCGCGTACTCGGCGAGCAAGTTCGCGCTCGCCGGCTGGACGGACGCGTTGCACCTCGAGGAGCGCGAGCACGGCGTCCACGTCGGCCTGGTGCTCCCGGGGTTCGTGGCGACCGAGGGCTTTGCGCAGCGTCCGCTCGTCGACAGGCGCCTCACGCGCTGGATCGTCTCGACGCCCGAGAAGGTTGCCGAGGCGATCGTCGACGCGGGACCGGGCGGCCGCGCGGAGCGCTACGTGCCCAGGCCCTACTGGCTCGGGGCCGTCGCGCGGGTCGTGCTGCCGCGCGCGACCCGCAGCGTGCTCGCCGGCGGCAGGCTCCCTCTCGGCGCGGCTGAGAAGGCGACGCCGAGCGGTGATCAGAGCGGCGTCTAGATTTCCGCGCGTGCCCTACGAGACCCTGCGCTACGACGTCGCCGACGCCATCGCCACGATCGCGCTCGACCAGCCCGAGACGCGCAACGCCCTCTCGGAGGCGCTGCTCGACGAGCTGCTGGCGGCGCTTGCGGTCGCGCGCGACGACGAGGGCGTGCGCTGCGTCGTGCTCGCCTCGACGCACGAGACCGTCTTCTCCGGCGGCGGCGACATCGCCGGCTTTGCCGCCGAGGTGCCGCTCGTGCACAAGCACGCGGCCAACGACCGCTTCGTGCGCCTGTTCACGCAGATCGGCGAGCTCGGCAAGCCGGTGATCTGCGCCGCCCGCGGGCACGTCCGCGCCGGCGCCCTGGGACTCGCGCTCGCGTGCGATCTCGTCATCGCCAGTGATCGCGCGACGTTCGGGACGCCCGAGATCAACGTCGGCCTGTTTCCGTTCATGATCGCCGCGCTGGTCGCCCGCAACGTCGGGCGCAAGAAGATGACCGAGCTGCTGCTGCTCGGCGGGCGCATCGACGCGCACGAGGCGCGGCGTGTGGGGATCGTCAACCGCGTCGTCGCGCCGGGCGAGTTCGACGCGGCGGTGGCCGACTGGGCGGCGCAGCTCGCCGCGAAGTCGCCGCTGCTGATGAAGCTCGGCCGGGACGCGCTGTTCGCGCAGCAGGACATGGCGCTGGGGGAGGCGCTGGAGTACCTGCGCGCGCAACTGACGCTGGCGCTGTCGACGCAGGACGCAGGCGAGGGACTGGCGGCGTTCCTCGAGCGCCGCGAGCCGCGGTGGACCGGCAGCTGACGGCGCTGCTGTGCCGCACGTCGGACCGCGGTCCGCAGGCCGCGGCGGGCACGCGCGAGCTCGCCGAGCTGCTCTCGGCGCGGATCGTCGGCTCGCCCGGTGAGCCGCGGGCCGCGAGCTGGGAGGACGACCTGCGCGACTCGCGCGGCTGCCTGCTGGAGGCCGGCGGGCAGGTCGACGACAGCTACGCCGCGGGCCGCCTGCCGATCCTGCTCGCCGGCGAGTGCTCGATCAGCGTGGCGACGCTGCCCGTCGTCGTCCGCCACCGCCCCGCCGTGCGCGTCCTGTGGCTCGACGCGCACGCCGACTTCAACACGCCCGAGACGACGGGCAGCGGCTACCTCGGGGGCATGTGCCTGGCAGGCGCCTGCGGACTGTGGGACACGGGCTTCGGCGCGGGGCTGGACCCGGCCCGCGTGCTCATGCACGGCGTGCGCGACGTCGACGGCGGAGAGCGCGTCACGCTGGACCGCTGCGGCGTCTACCGCGCCGAGGAGGCGGCGCAGCTGGCCGGCATGGAGCTCTTCGTGCACGTCGATCTCGACGTCCTCGACCCGCAGGCGATGCCGGCGAGCTTCCCCGCGGCGGGCGGGCTGTCACCGCAGGCGCTGAACGCGTTTCTCGGCGACGTCGCGCGTGTCGCGACGGTCGTCGGCGCGGAGGTCACATCCGCGGCGCCCGGCTACGGCGGCGTCGTCGCCGGCGCGATCGCACCGCTGCTGGCCTGAGCCTCGGCCGACCAATCGGCGACGACGCCGTCGTACATCTGTCGCAGGGCGCAACTTCCGGGCACAGCCGTCGTTAGGGCGGTGCTCGGCACGAAAGGAGTCTCATGGTCACCACTCGCCGCAGGCGCTGCAGGACCGCCACGGCGCTGCTTGGCAGCATCCATCTTCGCCGCAACCCCGTCGTCGCGATCGCGATCACTATCGCCGCGACGGTCTTGGTGGCGCCGAGCGCCGGCGCGACGACGAGGTACACGCAGCTGGCCGCCGGCGACGGCTACACGTGCGGGCTCACCAGGGCCGGACGGATTGTCTGCAAGGGCTACAACCGCTACGGGCAGACCAATGTCCCGGAAGGCCGCTATCGGGCCGTCGACGCAGGCCCGTTTTCGCTGACGTGCGCGCTGACGCAGGCGCGCCGCGCGCGCTGCTGGGGCTTTGGTCGATCCGCTGAGAAGAAGCCGCACGGCCGGGACGTACGCCAAGATCGCGGCCGGCAACGGCCTGGTGTGCGCGATGACGAGCGCCGGCAAGGTGCGCTGCTGGGGCAAGGCGGCCAGAGGCGCGACGCGGCCGGCCGGAACCTACAAGCAGATCTCCGCCGGTGATGGCGCGGTGTGCGGCCTGACGAAGGCCGGCAAGATCCGCTGCTGGGGAACG
>JAHWJE010000069.1 GCA_019348575.1 Actinomycetota bacterium
ATCTTCTCGCCGCCGTCGAGCTTCAGGGCGGGCACGGTGCGCTTGCCGAAGCGCAGCTTCTGCAGCGGCGCGTGCGCGGGCATCAACAGCTCGACGGGCTTGTACGGGATCGCCTTGAGCTCGAGCGCCTTCTTCACGGTCTCGCAGGGGTGCGAGGAGTGGACGACGTAGAGCTTGTGCACGCGCGCAGAGCATAAGCTCGCACGCATGCTCCTGGCCGTCGACGTCGGCAACACGCAGACGCACTTCGGCACGTTCCAGGACGACGACCTCGTCGAGCACTGGCGCTTCGCGACGATCACGGAGTCCACGGCCGACGAGCTCGGCGCGGTGCTGCGCAACCTGCTCGAGCTGCGCGGCATCGGCCTGGCGGACATCAGCGCGTCGATCGTCTCGTCGACCGTGCCGGCGCTCGCGCCCCAGTGGCTGGCGATGGGCAAGCGCTACCTCGGACACGAGATGCTCAACGTCGGGCCCGGCCTGAAGACGGGAATGGCGCTGCGCTACGACAACCCGCGCGAGATCGGCGCCGACCGGCTCGCCAACGCCGTCGCGATCCGCGAGCGCTTCGGCGGCCCGGCGATCTGCGTCGACTTCGGCACGTCGGTGAACTTCGACGTCGTCGGCCCCGGCGGCGACTTCCTCGGCGGCGTGCTCGTGCCGGGGGTCGAGATCTCGCTAGCCGCGCTGACCTCGCGCGGCGCGAAGCTTCCGAACATCGACCTCGAGCCGCCGCGCACGGTGATCGGCAAGTCGACCGTCGACGCGATCCGCTCCGGCGTCGTCTACGGCTTCGCCGGCGCGATCGACGGCATCCTGCGCCGCCTGCTCGACGAGCTCGGCGACGAGACCGACGTCATCGCGACAGGCGGCCTCGCCGGCGCGATCGTCCCCTTCACCGAGCGCATCGACGACGTCGACGACCTGCTGACGCTGACCGGCCTGCGGCTGCTGTACGAGCGCAACCGCTGACGGATGGACGAGCGGTTCCGGCCCGTGCGCGCGTCGGGAGGCCGGCGCGGGCCGAACGGCCACCGCCGTCGTGGCGTATCTGACGCGTATAGCGAGCACAAGGCGGCGCCATGATCGTCCGCCGCGGGCGTCCGACTGGCGAGCGTGTCGCGAACGTGTTCGCATCGAACACTGCGGCGACACGCTGGCCCCGACTCTGCTTCGGCAGCCCGCTGAGCGCCCCCCCCCCCCCCCCCCGCCTACCATGAAGCCCCCGATGCCGCGCACGCTCAACGACCCCTGGAGGCTCGCCCACCTCGACGTCCCCAACCGCGTCGTGCTCGCGCCCCTGGCGGGGATCGGCAACTGGTTCGTGCGCCTGCAGGCAAAGCGCTACGGCGCCGGGATGGCGGTCTCCGAGATGGTGTCGAGCTTCGGCGTGCACCACCGCAACGAGAAGACGTGCGCCGAGATGCTGCGCATCGAGCCCGCCGAGCGGGCCGGCGGGCCGGTCGCGATCCAGCTCTTCGGCCAGGAGCCCGACGTCATGCGCAGCGCCGCCGCCACGATCGCGCGCGAGACGACCGCCGATCTCATCGACCTCAACATGGGCTGCCCCGTGCCCAAGGTCTGCAAGACAGGCGCCGGAGCGGCGCTGATCGACGATCCCGACCTCGCGGTCGAGGTCGCGCGCGCGGCCCGCGAGGGCTCCGGACTGCCGGTCACCGTCAAGATCCGCAGCGGCCGCCGCGCCGGCGCACGCGACGGCTTCGACCTCGCCCACCGGCTCGTCGACGAAGCCGGCGTCGCGGCGATCGGCTTTCACCCGCGCTCGGCGCAGGTGCACCACAAGGGCGCGCCCGACCTCGACCTCGCCCGCGAGCTCTCACAGACGCTCGACGCGCCGGTGATCCTCAGCGGCGCGATGAACGAGCCCGACGCGATCCGCCGCGCGTTCGAGTACACGGGCTGCGCCGCGGTGATGCTCGCGCGCGGCGCGCTCGGCAACCCGTGGCTGTTCGCGCGGCTGCTCGGAGCGCGCGACGCGGAGCCGACCACGGCCGAGGTCCTCGACGAGCTCGAGTGGGTCATGCAGCGCGCGATCGAGCATCTCGGCGAGCGCCGCGCGGGCCGCTATCTGCGCAAGTTCTATCCCTGGTATGTCGAGCGGATCGGCGGCTCGAAGGCGCTCCAGGCGGCGCTCCAGGCGACCGATACGGTCGACGAGGCACGGGCCGTGCTGTCCGGCGTGAACGAGCTGTTCGCCGCTGCTTGACGCGCTGCTACCATCCGGCGTCGCCTGCGGAGCCCTCCGCTGCTCCACTCCCGCCCAGAGCGGGTTTTTCTATCTCGAAGAGACAGCATGCCCAAGGACGTAATCCTCACAGCCGACGGACTCGAGAAGCTCAAGGCCGAGCTTGCCCACCTGCAGGGCGACAAGCGCCGCGAGGTCGCCCAGCGCATCAAGGAGGCGCGCGAGTTCGGCGACATCGCCGAGAACTCGGAGTACGACGACGCCAAGAACGAGCAGGCGATGCTCGAGGCGCGCATCGCGCAGGTCGAGGAGCGCCTGCGCTCGGCCTCGGTCGTCGATGCGAAGGACGTCTCGACCGAGGTCGTGCAGGTCGGCTCCGTCGTCAACGTCAAGGACGAGGCGAGCGGCAGGACGCAGAAGTTCACGATCGTCGGGTCGCCCGAGGCCAAGCCGCCGGAGCGACTGTCCTACGAGTCGCCCGTCGGCAAGGCGCTGCTGGGCCACCGGCGCAACGACGTCGTCGAGGTCTCGCTCCCCAACGGCAAGAGCGTGCAGTACAAGATCACGAAGATCGACGTCGGGCTCTGACGCTCTAGTGGGCGACCACTAGGCTGCGCCTCGATGGCTGACGAGCTGCTCGCCGTCAGGCGCGAGGCGCTCGCAGCCGAGCACGGCGAGCGCGTCGCGCAGCGCGTGGTGCGCGCGGCGATGGCGCTCCCAGGCGCTCGGGAGCCACTCCTCGCCGACCGCGATCCGCAGCGCCTCGCGCAGCGCGTAGATCATGTTGATCGGCGCGGTGTGGTGATAGGCGCGACCGGCGCTCGCCGGGGCCGGACTCCAGTACTCGAGCACGAGCGCGAGGTCGAAGTACCACGAGCGCCCCGCCTTCTCACGCCGGCGCAGCTTGGCGATCGCGCGCTCGCCCGCCGTGAACGGGGCCAGCCCGGGCGGGCAGTTCAGGCACTTCTGCGTGCCCGAGAACGCCGCGTCCACGCCGGCCTCGTCGATTCGCAGCGGGTGGCCGCCGAGCGAGGTGACGCAGTCCAGCAGCAGCAGCGCATCGTGCTCGCGACACCAGTCCGAGAGTCCGTCGAGCGGCTGTGCGACGCCGGTCGAGGTCTCGCCGTGGACGACGACGATCGCCTCGGTCCGCCCGACGGCGGCGGCCGCGAGGAGCTGCTCGGGGGCGATCGCGCGGCCCCAGTCGGCCTTCACCTCGACGACGTCGGCGCCCGCGCGGCGCAGCTCGTCGGCGATCCGCGCGCCGAACAGCCCGTGGACGCCGCAGACGACGCGGTCGCCCGGGTCGACGAAGTTCGCGACGAGCGCCTCCATGCCGGCGCTGCCGGTGCCCGAGATCGGCAGCGTCGCGAGGTTCTCGGTCTGGAAGGCCTCGCGCGTCAGCGCGATCGTCTCGCTCATGATGTCCGCGAAGGCCGGGTCCATGTGGCCGATCGTCGGCTGCGCGAGCGCGGCGAGCACCCGCGGCGGGACGGGGCTCGGGCCGGAGCCGAGCAGCAGCCGCTGCGGCAGGTCGAGCACGGCCTCTGCGTCGATGCCCGTGGTCACGGCGCCTCCACGTCGGGGAAGTTCGTCTCGACGTGCTCGCGCAGGACGTCGCGGATCCAGCGCCTCTCCTCCGGCGAGGCGATCCGGAAGCGCTCCAGCAGCTCCTTCTGGCCCTCGGTCGGGACGTCGAAGATCGTCCAGCGCTCGACGAGCCGCTCGAAGAGGAACTCCACCGCGCGATGCCACGAGTCGTCTGTCGTGCGGCGCTGGTCGTGCAGGGTCGAGGCGTACTTGCGCCGTGTGAGAGGCGACATCGAGCCCCGCAGCGTGAGGACGTTTCCGTCCGCGTCGCGGTAGTCCGTCGAAGGCGCCGAGATGCGTCCGGCTCCCCGGTTGCGCTTGCCCATCTGCTCATAAACCTATCGTCCGCCCCATGCCATCGACGACCAGGCGCCGCGAGCTCGGGCGCGGCGAGCGCGTCCTGCCCGGGGTCTGGCGGCTGCGCCTGCCGCTGCCGTGGCCCGGGATCCCGCATTGCAACGCCTGGGCGGTCAGGGCCGGCGACGGCGTGGTGCTGTTCGACTGCGGGCTGCACGAGCCGGGCTCGCTCGCCCAGCTCGAGCGCGCGATGGCGCAGTGCGGCCTGCGCCTGGAGCACGTGCGGCTGCTCGTCTGCACGCATGCGCACTCCGACCACTACGGGCAGGCGGCGAGCGTCATCGAGGCGAGCGGCTGCGAGCTGTGGATGCACCCCGACCACGCCCACATGCGCGCCGCCGTCGACAACCCCGACGAGGTCCGCGCGCGGCGCCTGGAGGTCGCGCTGCAGAGCGGCGTGCCGCTCGCGCCCCTGAAGGAGTGGTCGCGGTCCGCGCGCGAGCGCGGCAGCGGGATCGCGCGTCTGGTCGAGCCCGACCGAGAGCTCGTCGGCGGCGTCGCCGTCGACACCGACCTCGGTCCCTGGAGCGTCGTCGAGACGCCCGGCCACGCGCCGTCGCACGTCTGCCTGCACCAGGCCGACCGGCGCCTGCTGATCTCCGGCGACCACCTGCTCGGGCGCGTGTCGCTGTACTTCGACTACGGCTGGACGCCCGATCCCGTGGGCGAGTTCCTCGCCTCGCTGGACAAGGTGGCGGCGCTGGACGCGCGCCTGTGCCTGGCCGGCCACGCGCGCACGTTCACCGACGTCGAGGCGCACATCGAGGCCAACCGCGCGCTGGTCGGCGAGCGCCTGCAGACGGTGCGCCGCGCGGTTGCCGAGCACGGCCCGATCACCGCGTACGACGTGGTGCCGCTGCTCTACGGGCAGGAGCTGACGCCGCTCACGGCCGGCTGGTGGCTGCCCGAGACGCTGTGCTACCTGCGCCGGCTGGAGGTCGTCGGCGCGGCGCGCCGCTCGGGCGAGGAGCCGGAGCGCTGGGTCCCGGCCTAGGCTGGGCCCGCGCGTCACTCCGGTAGCAACAGCCCGAGCACCGCGCGCGCACCGCCCGTGCGCAGCGCGAACCTCAGGGCGTCTGCCTCGAAGCCGCCCAGACCGCCCTCCTTCTCCGCGCGCTCGACGCCGGCGACGAGTGCCTCGCCGAACTCGTCCTGGGAGACCCCCCTCGGACGCCGCTGCTCGAGCAGCGTGCGAAGCAGAGCCTCGCGCGACACGCCGAGCTTGCACGCCGCGCCGTCGAGGATCGCGAGCGCTGCCCGCTGCGTCGGGTCGATCCCCGCCGGCCGCGCGCGCGGCGCGCACGGATCGGCGACCTCCCGTGGCCCGAAGCCGGCGCCGCCGAGCGCCAGGTAGACCGCGACCAGCAGCGTTGCGACCACGATCGCGCCGGGCACCGCGACCGCCAGCCGCGGCGCGGTGCTGCCGTTCGATGACGGCGATCCCGGGCGCGCCCCGGCGGCGGAGCGCATTCCCGCGAGCGCCGCGCCCGCCGCCAGCAGCGCGAGCAGCGCGGCGACGAGAAACGACCGGCTGAAGGCCTGCGTCGCGCCGCGTTCGAGCTCATCTTCGAGGTCGTCGCGCAGCTCCGCGAGCGCCATCTGCTCGGCGGGCGGGACGTCGAGGCCGCGGAACGCCGCGTCGATGTCGGGCAGCTCCTCGCCGGCCGCCGCGTTGATCTCGGCATTGATGCTGCGCGCGAGCTCGATCTTCGTCTCCAGCGACAGCGGCGCATCGAGCACCCGCGCCAGCCCCGCTCGCTCCGCCGGCGGCTGCACGCTCTCGAGATCGGCGGTGAAGATCGGCGTGAGCAGCAGCAGCCCGGCGACGATCCCGGCGTGGCGCGCCGCGATCGTCCACGCCGCGGGGCCCGTAAGATCAGATGCGTTGCCGATGCTCGCGCCGATCAGGCTCGCGAGCGCGAGGCCCAGCCCGGCGCCGATCGCAAGCTGCGGCGCAACCGTCCAGAGCGCATGGGCACCGGGCATCAGCCCGAGCGCCGCCAGGCCGCCCGCCACGAGCAGCGAGCCCGCGATCGCGGGCACGAGCCCCTCGCGCCGCCGGCCCCAAGCGCCGCCGACGAGCGCCGCGAGCGGCATCACCGTCACCGTCAGCGCCGCGACGGCGGGGCTCTGGCGCCAGCCCTCGATCAGCAGGATCACGAGCAGGAACAGCGCCGCCGCCAGCGCCGCGCTCGCGAGCGCGAGCGCGACCAGCGCCGCAAGCGACGACGGCTCGCCGGCGGGCGGGCCGGGCTCGCCGACGCCTGCGCGCCGGCTCACCCCTGTGAGAGCGACGAGCGCCACCGGCACCTGCAGGACGAAGATCGCCTCCCATGACAGCCACTCTGTGAGAAAGCCGCCGAGCGCGGGACCGACCGCGGCGCCCAGCACGCCGGCCGCGGCCCACATCGTCAGCGCGCGGCCGCGCCCGGCCGACAGCACGAGCAGCTCCAGCGCGGCGGCCACCACGACGGCGCCGAACAGGCCCTGCGCCGCACGCGCGGCGATCAGGACGCCGAGCGACGGCGCGATCGCGCAGACGACGCACGCCGCAGCGAACAGCAGCAGCGAGATCCCGAACGCCGTGCCGGCATGCCCGCGCGCGAGCCGCGCGCCGGCGACCGCGACGAGCGCGAGCGCGAGGTTGAAGGAGATCAGCACCCAGGCGACGGCGGACACCGACGCGTCGAACTCGCGCAGGATCGCCGGCAGGCCGAGCGTGACGATCGAGGAGTCGGCCAGGACCATCCCGACCGCGAGGCCGAGCAGAAGCTGCTTGGGGCGCCCGCCGCCCTGTCCGCCGGGCGTCACGCCGGCTCGATGTCCAGGCCCTCGAGCAGCACCGGGCGCCCGTCGAGCTCGTAGCGCACGTCGACGGAGTCGTTCTGGCGATAGGTGCCCACGCCCCACGCGCCGAGAAACCAGCGCCAGAAGCCGAGCTTGCCCTCCTTCTTGAGCTCGCGGTCGAAGACGAGCGAGCGGTCGCGCAGCTCGAAGTCGACGCCGGGCTTCTGGTGCACGCCGTTGACGTAGACGTCGAAGGGCGGACGGACGCCGGCCGGCAGCTTGACGATCGATCGCTCCTCCACGACCGCCATTATGGTCGGCTGCTGCGGAAGCCCGCGGCGGCGACCGGTAGATCCGACTCGGCGCGGCGGTTCGGCGTCGGTCGCCGGCGGGCGGCTGCCAACGGGCCCCTATACCTGGTACTACTATGCATACCGCTTCGATCTCGTCCTGCTCGTGAACCTGGCCGCGACCGCCTGGC
>JAHWJE010000006.1 GCA_019348575.1 Actinomycetota bacterium
GAGGCTTCGGGCGGCGGCGGACCTGGACCGCCGTTCGATGACGAAAGCCCTTGAAGAAGCGATCGAGATGTACTGTGAGAAGGTGGAGCGGGAACGGGGAAAAGAGGCGGCCTAGCCGGTAGCTAGACGACCGACTAGGCCAGCCGGCGCGGGCTGGGGCCGCGGCCGGCGTGTCAGGATAGCAAGATGATCGAGATTCCGCAGCACGTCGTTAGACTGACCGTTCACGAGTGTTTAGACTTCGCCGACCGCGTCGAATGGGCGCGACTCGAAGGCCTCGACGCCCGCCGCGCGGCGCGGCTGCGGCTGCTCGCTATTCGGGAGCGGCGGGGCCGGCGTTTGGGGTCGGCGGCGGCGTGGCCCATCGCGATCAGGCCATGTGGCGTGAGCGCGGGGTCGAGCTCGAGCGCCTCGACGAGGCCGCCGTGCGCCCGCACCGCCCGCCGCCATCGGCCGCCCGGACACTGCTCTGGCAGCTCGGCGGGATGCTCGAGCCGGCGCTCGGGCGCCTTCGCTTCACGGTCGCCTTCTTCGTCTCGCTGCTGGGCGGCTCGCTCGGCGCGCTGCTGCTCTCGCCCGACCGATTCACCGTCGGCGCCTCGGGCGCCGTCTTCGGGCTGATCGCAGTCGCGCTCATCGAGCTGCGCTCGCGCGGCATTCCCCCGATGCGTACACCGCTGGCCACGATCCTGCTCCTCAACCTCGTCATCACATTCGGCTTCGCGAGCTTCATCTCGGTCGGAGGACACCTCGGCGGGCTCGTGGCCGGGGGGGTGGTCGGGTACCTGCTGTTCGAGATCGGGGGCGCGCGGCGATCACGCAGGACACCGGTGCTCGCGGCTTCCGTAGGTCTCGGCGTGGCGCTTGCCGTCGGCTCCATCGCAGTCGCCCTCAGCGCCGCCGGAGGCTGATCAGCCGGCGCAGTCAAGCTCGCTTCAGCAGCTCGTCGTAGAGCGCCTGCGCGCGCGCGTGCAGCCGTGCCGGCGAGAAGCGCCGGCGGACGTCGGCGGCGGCTGCTGCGCCCAAGCGCCGGCGCTGCACGGCATCGTCGCGCAGCTGCGCGAGCACCGCCGCCAGCGCGACGGCGTCGCCGGGGGCGACGAGCCGGCCGGTCACGCCGTCGGTGAGGATCTCCGGCAGGCCGCCATGATCGGCGGCGACGACGCAGCAGCCGGCCGCGGCCGCCTCGAGCGCGGCGTTGGGCAGCGGGTCGGGCTGCGTCGAGGGGACGGCGACGACGTCGGCTGCGCCGTAGACGTTCTCGACATCGGGGCGAAAGCCGGCGAAGCGCACCCGGTCGGCGACGCCGAGCGACCGCGCGAGCGCGTGCAGGTCCGCCAGGCGGCGCTCCTCGCCCTGCCACGGATCGCCGGCGATCAGGGCGATCGTGCTGCTTGTGGATGGTTCGGCGAGCGCGCGGATCAGCACGTCCTGGCCCTTCCACGACGAGATCCGGCCGAGGATCGCGACGACGAACGCATCGGCCGGCAGCTGGAGCGCATCGCGGGCAGCGCCGCGCTCCGCGCGCTTGGGCGCGAGCGCGAGCCCGTCGTGCAGAACGTGCGCCTTGGCCGTCGCCCCCAGCTGTGCGCGCGTCGCGTGCGACACGCACGGCAGCGCGTCCGCACTCAGCAGCAGGCGGCGGAACGCGGGCCAGAAGCGCTCGAAGCCGGCGTAGATCTCGCGTACGTGCCAGACGTGGGGCATGCGCGCGATCCGCGCGGCCGCCGCGCCGCCGAGGATCACGGAGGTGTTGCTGTGCACGAGCGCGACGTCGCGCGCGCGCGCGAGCCGCGCGATCGCGCCCGCGTCGCGGGCGAGCGCGGCGGCGATCCGCGCGAGCCCGGCGGGTGACAGCCCGGCGCGCCGCAGGACCGCCAGCGGGCGCACGAGCACCTCGACCCCCGCCGCCTGGAGGTCCTCGCGCAGCTCGCCGTCCATCGCGAGCACGACGAGCGGGCGATAGCGCTGCGGGTCCAGCCCGGTCGCCAGCAGCGCAAGCTGGCGGTCGGCGCCGTAACGACCCGCCGAGGAGTGCAGGTACAGCACGGTGCGGGGACGGGCGGCCCGCGAGCTAGTGGTCGGTGTCACGACTGCCGCCAGCGACGAGACCGGCCACTACAGCTCGACGGCAAGCGCCTCGGCCGGCGCCTGGGGCACGCGGTCGGGGTGCAGGATGTGCGCCAGCAGCTCGAGGCCGTCGACGAGCCGCGGGCCCGGCCGCGAGAAGTAGGCCGACGCGTTGACCGCAACGACCTGGTCGGCGCCGAGCTCGCGCAGCCGGTCGGCGAACTCCTCGGCCTCGACGAGCGCGCGCGCGGCGTCGTAGCCGCACGGCATCACGATCACGACCTCCGGCTGCCCCGCGGCGACCTCCTCCCAGCTCGCCCGGCGCGACGGCTCGCCGGCGAAGCCGAGCACGTCCTCGCCGCCGGCCATCTCGATCAGCTGCGGCGTCCAGTGCCCGGCGACGAAGACCGGGTCAAGCCATTCCAGCGCGGCGACGCGCGGCCGCGGCGCGCCGCGGACCGCGAGCCGCACGACGTCGGCGCGCCGCGCGGTGCGCGCGATCAGGTCCAGCGCCGCGTCCTTCGAGCTCGTCGCCTGAGCGATCGTGCGCACGTCGCCGAGCGTCTCGCCGTAGGTCGTCGGGTCCAGCGAGATGACGCGCGGCGGCCCGGGCAGCTCGCGCGCCAGCGCCTGCACCTCGTCGACGGAGACCGCGCAGACGTGGCACAGGGCCTGGGTGACGATGAGGTCGGGCTCGAGCTCGCGCACGAGCTCGTCGTCGAGCGCGTAGATCGACTCGCCGGCCTCGCTGCGGGCGCGCACCGCGGCGTCGATCTGGCCGGGTGGCAGACCCGGCTCCAGCACGTCGCGCGTGACCTGGGGGAGCTCCCGCGCCTCGTCGGGGTAGTCGCATTCGTGCGTCACGCCGACGACCTGGTCGCCGATCCCCAGGGCGAAGAGCAGCTCGGTAGCGTGTGGCACGAGGCTCACGATCCGCATACGTGCTCCATGATGCATATCCATCCACCCTTGGATCGGTCGCTGATCGCCGCCTCGCGTCGTCCTCGGTCGTCGATGTGCCAGAGGCACACCTTCCCGGGCGGGCGGGATCGGTCCTTGCGAGGCGCCGCCAGCGACCGCCCAAGGGCGAATGGACATGCACGATGAAGCACAAGGAGAGCGTATGGCACGAATGAGCGATTCCGAGATCGACGAGCGGCTCGCGAGGATGCGGTGGCGGCGCGAGGGCGACAGCATCGTGCGCGACGTCGAGTGCAAGGGGTTTCACTCGGCGATGGCGCTCGCCAACGCCGTCGCCGAGGCCGCCAACGACGCCAACCACCACCCGGACATCCTGATCCACGGCTACAAGCACGTTCGCCTCACGCTGTCGACGCACTCGGCCGGCGGCATCACCGAGAGCGACTTCGCCCTCGCCGGGATGATCGACGGGCTCGTCGCCGACGCATCCTGACGCGCCGGGCCGCCCGATCCGCGCAGGCAACGCTGCGGCCCCTGCTACGGTTTCCCACGCAGCGTCAATGAACGACGACCTTCCTCGAAGTCGCGGCCGTCATCGCAGGCCCGGCCCCATCCGCGCCTCGTGACCGCGCTCCTGCTCGTTGCGGTCGTCGTGCTGATCTTCGCCAACGGCTTCTTCGTGGCGGCGGAGTTCGCGCTCGTGCGCTCGCGGCGCGCGCGCATCGAGGAGATGGCGCAGGGCGGCGACCGGAAGGCCCGCCTCGTGCTCGCACAGCTCGACGACCTCAGCGAGTACCTGTCGGCCTGCCAGTTCGGCATCACGCTCGCCTCGCTGGGCATCGGCTTCCTCGGCGAGCCCGCGATCGCCGAGCTCGTCGAACCGCTGTTCGAGGACTTCGCGCACGCGGTCGCCGCGCCGATCTCGATCGCGATCGCCTACATCCTCGTCACGTCCGGGCACATCACCGCGGGCGAGCAGGTGCCGAAGATCTACGCGATCGTCAACGGCGAGGCGGTGGCGCGCCAGGTCGCACGGCCGCTGAACGCCTTCAACACGGTCATGCGGCCGTTCATCCATCTGCTCAACAGGGCGTCGAACGCGATGCTGCGCCCGCTCGGCATCAAGGGCGACGCCGACTTCGAGGAGGGGGCGAGCCCGGAGGAGGTGCGGGCGCTGATCGCCCAGGCGCGCGCCGGCGGGCACCTCGACGCGGGCGAGGCCGGGATGCTCAGCGGCGTCTTCCATCTGCACGAGCAGCAGGCGCGGCAGGTCATGACGCCGACTCCGGCGGTCGTCACGGTCGACGTCTCAGAGGATGTCGGCACGGCGCTGCGGCGCTGCATCTCGACAGGGCACACGCGGATGCCGGTGACCGAGGACCACAACTCCGACAAGGTCCGCGGCGTCGTCCACTCCAACTCGCTGGCGCGGATCCTCATGGCCGACGGCCCCGAGGCCTCGATCGAGCCGGCCGTGCGGCCGGTGCCGATCGTGCCCGAGACCAAGCCGCTCGACGACCTGCTCGCCGACCTGCAGCGCAACCGCTCGACGATGGCTGTCGTGGTCGACGAGTACGGACGCGTGGCGGGGATCGTCACCGTCGAGGACATCATCGAGGAGGTCGTCGGCGAGATCGACGACGAGACCGATCCGGCCGCCGGCGACGTGCGCCAGCTCGCAAACGGCGACTGGTACGTCCGCGGCCACGTCGCGATCACCGACCTCGCCGACTACGAGCTCAGGCTGCCCGTCGACAGCGACGCCTACAACTCGATCGGCGGGTTCGTGTTCGCCACGCTCGGGCGGTTGCCCAAGCGCGGCGACACGGTCAGCGCCAACGGCTACTCGATCCGGGTCGAATCGGTCCGCGAGAACCGCATCGAGGCCGTCCGGATCCGCGAGCGGCGCCGCCGCGAGGTCGCGGCCGGCGACGAGGTCGCGCGGGACGCTTGACCGCCCTGCGCGGGCGAGCGGGCGCTTTTGCGCAAGTTCCGGCGCAACGCTGCGTTTGAGCACTGACACCCTGCCCGTGGGACGGCGGGGCCCGGCGAGCTGGAACCGGGGTGGATCCACGCAGCCGGAAAACACGACGGGCCCGCGAATCGCGGGCCCGTCGTGTGCTTCTGGAGGAGGTGCGAGGTGGGGTCGCGCGGCGATGATGCAGCTTGGAGCTGAACGGCGGCTAAACGGCCTGCGTCAGGGCGCGTAGAACTGCGGCGGGTACAGCCCGCGGCCGGCCTTGCGCCCCAGCGCGCCCTGCGCGCACAGGTCGCGCAGCAACTGAGGAACGTCGGCGCCGATCGCATCGCCGATCGCGACGCAGACGTCGAGGCCGATGTAGTCGAGCAGCGCGATCGGGCCCATCGGGTGCGCCGCGCCGAGCTGCATGCACGTGTCGATCGACGCCGGGGGAAGCCCTGTCTGCTGCATGAAGTCCACGGCGCTGAAGAGATACGGAAACAGCAGCCGGTTGACGACGAACCCCGCCAGGTCGGGGACGTCGACGGGCTCCTTGTCCAGCGCGGCGCACAGCGCGACCGCGCGCCGGCGCGTGTCGTCGGTGGCGGCCTCGGGGTAGGCGAGCTCGACGAGCTTCATCCGCGGAACCGGGTTGAACACGTGCAGGCCGACGAAGCGCTCGGCGTGGCCGGAGGCCGCCGCGAGCTCGCTGACCGAGAGCGACGACGTGGTGGTGCTGATGACCGCGTCGTCGGCCGCGAGCCTGCCGAGCCTGCCCAGCAGCTCGCTCTTGAGCGCCGCGTCCTCGCAGATCGCCTCGACGACGAATGTCGCCTGGGCGAGGGCGTCGAAGTCCGTCGTGACCGTCACGTTCGAGGGCTCGAACTCCTCGCCGAGACGCTCGCAGGCCTTTGCGATCGCCTTCGTCGCCCGCGCCGCGGACGCGTCCGAACGGGCCCACAAGACGTGTCCCGGCGCCTTGGTCGCGCACGCCGCGAGACCCGTTGCGATCGTCCCGCTCCCGGCGATCCCCAGCTTCTCCTCCACTCGCTCCTCCCGCGTTGACTCGCGAATCGGTCAGGTACCTTAGACGGCATGAACGCACAGCAGGGTCGCGAGGTCGTCATCGTCGAAGCCGTACGCACGCCGATCGGACGGGGCCATCCGGAGAAGGGCTACTACAAGGACACGCACCCCAACGAGCTGCTCGGCCGCTGCTTCGTCGAGCTCGTCGAGCGCGCCGGGATCGACGCCGCCGAGGTCGAGGACGTCATCGCCGGCTGCGTGCAGCAGATCGGCGAGCAGAGCTTCAACGTCGCACGCAACGCCTGGCTGCAGGCGGGGCTGCCGATCGAGACCGCCGCGACGACCGTCGATCGCCAGTGCGGCTCGGCCCAGCAGGCCGTCAACTTCGCTGCGGCCCTGATCGCCGCCGGCGTGCACGACGTCGTGATCGGCTCCGGCGTCGAGCACCTCGGACACATCCCGATGGGCGTGACCTTCGGGTTCGTCGACCAGGTCGGCACGCCGTTCCCGCCCGAGCTGATGACCAAGCACGACCTCGTCCCGCAGGGACTCAGCGCCGAGCTCATCGCCGACCGCTGGGAGATCCCGCGCCCGGAGCTCGACGAGCTCGCGCTGCGCTCGCACCGGCTCGCCCACCAGGCGACCGAGGAGGGCCGCTTCGAGCGCGAGATCGTCCCGTTCCAGACCAACGGCGAGACGCGCTACGTCGATCAGGGCATCCGCCCCGACACGAGCCTCGAGGCGCTCGCGCAGCTCAAGCCAGCCTTCAAGCCCGACGGCAAGGTCACGGCCGGCACGTCGTCGCAGATCTCCGACGGCGCGGCCGCCGTGCTGCTGATGTCGCGCGAGAAGGCGGATGCGCTGGGACTCAGGCCGCGCGCGCGGATCGTCGACCAGACGACCGTCGGCGTCGACCCCGTGATCATGCTGACCGGCCCGATCCCGGCGACGCGCAAGCTGCTCGAGCGCAACGGGATGACGATCGGCGACATCGACCTGATCGAGGTCAACGAGGCGTTCGCACCGGTCGTCGCCGCCTGGCGGCGCGAGCTTGCGCCCGACATGGACGGCGTCAACGTCAACGGCGGCGCGATGGCGCTCGGCCACGCGCTCGGCTCGACGGGCGCGCGCCTGCTGACGACGCTCCTGCACGAGCTCGAGCGCTCCGACCGGGAGACCGGCCTGGTGACGATGTGCTGCGGAGGCGGCCTCGGGACGGGAACGCTGATCCAGCGCGTGTGAGAGACCTCTGAGAAACGTCCAGACGAGCTTGGACGGCCCGCGGCCATGGGTAACGAAGAGGCAACCGCCCGTCGTGAATCAAGGAGGAGTCACCCCAATGATCGGAATCCTGATCGCCATCGTGCTCGCAGCCCTCGTCTACTGGGTCTGCCTCGTGATCGGCCTGCCTGCGATCGTCGCCATCATCGCCGCCGTCCTCGTGCTCGTCAGCGGCATCGGAACGGGCGGTTACGGTTACG
Source organism: Actinomycetota bacterium (assembly GCA_019348575.1). The sequence goes on from JAHWJE010000006.1 coordinate 7,459, forward strand.
GCCGACGGGGGATATAGCGCGGCGCGGGCATTCCCCCGCCCGCTCTCTCCCCCCAGCGAAGCCCGGCCCTGCGCCGGGTTTCGTGCTGTCTGGGCGCTCAGGGCCGGCTCAGCCCCAGCGAAAGCCGCTCGCCGACGGCGCCGGCGCCAGCGGGCTCGACGGCAGGCCGGGCGGCGGGTCCATGACGTGGAAGCCCGCCGGCGACGTGTCGTTGGGCGCGTCGGGGTGGAAGATCGACGCGAGGTACTGGATCTGCCCGCGGCCGACGCCGAGCTCGAACTGCCCGCCGCCGTAGGCGCCGATGCTGCGCTCCGCGGTGTAGTCGTAGGCGTCGAAGAGCGGCTTGACGCCGCCCAGGCGCGACGGCTTGAGGTTGACCATCCGCGGCGCGAACGGCAGTCGCTCGATGTCCTCGACGGAGTGGATGTTGGCGTCCCACGTGATGCGGCTGCGGTGCGGCTCGAGCAGCGCGTCGATCTCCGGCGTGAGCTTGGGGTCCTCGATCCAGGCGTCTGGAAACGCCGCGATCACGCGCTCGTAGAGCATCGGGTCGGCGGGCTGGTCGACGATCGTGCCCTCGTAGAGGCCCTTGAAGTCGACCGCGTCGACGGCGCCCGTCGAGACGAGCCCGGCGATCAGCTCGTCGTCCCACGAGACCGTCGGATCGAGCTTGAAGCGCAGCGTCGGGTAGCGCTCCAGCCGGCGCGTGACGGGCTCGAGCGACGGCGGCTCGCCGAGGCGCAGCGACACGACGAACGTCAGCGGGCGCGGCTCGCGGCCGAGCACGGCGTGCAGCGGCCGGCCCGCCTGGCGCAGCGCGAGGTCCAGCGCCGCGGACTCATACGCCCAGGCGCGGTACAGCTGCGAGACGTCGCGCCGCGGCGGCTCGGGGAAGAGCTCCAGGCCGGCGAGATGCTCGGCGAACGAGCGCATCGTCCAGTCGCCCGCGAGGTCGAGCACGGGCCCCGCCCTCTGCGCGATCTCGTGGTCGACGGCGTCGTAGACGACGTCCTCGCCGATGCCCTCCTCGCCGCCGCCGCGCAGGCGGATGATCGTCGTCTTGCGCTCGAAGTCGCTGGAGACGTTCGCGACGAGCCCTTCGAGGTCATAGTCCTCGATCCGCAGCGGGAGATCGGCGACGAGGTCATAGGTGCTCACGAGCGCGAGCGTATCGGCCCCCTAATCTGGATGACCATGAAGCGACCGCTCCCCATCGCCCTGCTCGCGAGCTTCGCGCTGGTCGTCGCCGGCTGCGGCGGCGGCGACGACGGCGGCGCGGCAGGCGACGCCGCCACGACGGCGGGCCCGACGGCCACCACGGCGACGGGGCCGCGGGCGACGACCGCGCCCGCGCGGCAGCGCCCGTCGCGCGAGACCGCCACGACGGCGGGCCCGAGCGCCGGCACCGCGGCCGCCTCGCAGCGGCCGATCATCGGCATCGGCGAGCAGCGGGCGGCGATGTTCGACGACAAGCGCTTTGCGCGGCTCGGCGTCGAGCACGTCCGCCTCGTCGTTCCCTACGACGCGACGCGCAGGCGCATCGAGCGCGACCTCGTCACGGTGTGGCTGGACGGGGCGCGGCGGACCGGCTCGGAGCCCTTCATCACCTTCGGCCACTCACGCGAGACGCCGCGCAAGCTGCCCAGCGTGGCCGAGTACCGCGCCGCGTTTCGCTCGTTCCGGCGCATGTTCCCCGGCGTCCAGGTCTACGCGCCGTGGAACGAGATCAACCACAGCAGCCAGCCCACCTTCGACGCGCCGCGGCGGGCCGCGCAGTACTACAACGTCATGAAGGCCGAGTGCCCGACCTGCGTCGTGCTGGCCGGCGACGTGCTCGACCAGCGCGGGATGGTGCGCTACCTGAAGACCTACCGGCGCCACCTCGAGGGCGAGCCGGCGATCTGGGGGCTGCACAACTACTCCGACACCAACCGCTTCCGCTCGAGCGGACTGCGCGACATGCTGGCCGCCGTGAAGGGCGAGATCTGGCTGACCGAGACCGGCGGGATCGTCCAGTTCGGCCGCAGCTTCCCGCGCGACCTGCAACGCGCGGCACGTGCGACCGCATACGCGATCAAGCAGGCGCGCGAGCACGAGCGCGTGACTCGGATCTACCTCTACAACTGGACCGGCGCCGACCCCAACGCCCGCTTCGACGCCGGCCTGATCGCTCCCGACGGCACGGCGCGTCCCGCGTTCGACGTCGTTCGCAAGGCGCTGAGCCGGTAGGGAGCTAGCCGCCGGCCGTGCCGGCGCCGGCCTCCAGCCGCGCCACGAGATCGTCGAGGCGCAGCTCCTCGAGCCCGCGTCCGACCGCCTCGAGCTCGGCGGCGCACAGCTCGACGAGCGCGCGCCCCTCGCGGCAGAGCTCGAGCGTCTCGCGCAGCCCCGCCTCGCCTGAGTCCAGGCGCCTGATGATCTCCTCCAGCCGCGCGGTCGCGGCCTCGTAGGTCAGCGGCTCAGTCATCGTCGCTCGTGATCGTCGCATCCACCGCGGCGTCGCCGAAGCGCAGCCGCACGTCGGCGGCGCTGCGTGCCGCCGCGGCGCTGGTCACGACGTCGCCGGCACGGTCGGTGACGAGCGCGTAGCCGCGCTCGAGGGTGCGCTCGGGGTCGTGCGCGGCGAGCGCCATCGCGAGCGCGTCGAGCCGGGTGGCGCCGCGCGCATCGCCGGCGCCCGCGCGCGCCTTGCGGTCCAGCACGAGCGCCTTGCGTCCGCTGCGGCCGCGCTCGTGCTCCACCCGCCGCCGCCCGGCGGCGCGGATCTCGCGCATGCGCTGGTGCAGCCGCCGCCGCTCACCCGCGACGTGCTCGCCAGGCGCGCGCGACAGCCTCGCCAGCGCCTGCGCGCGGTGCAGCAGCGCGCGCCGGGCGTGGACGCCCAGCCGGCGTGCGACCACCAGGACCTCCGCGCGCGCGTCGGCGCAGTGCACCGGCACCGCCGACTCGGCGGCATGCGTCGGGGTCGAGCAGGACAGCGCCGCGACGTCGTCGAGCAGCGTGCGGTCGGTGTGATGGCCGACGGACGCGATCACGGGGACGCCGAGCAGCGCGACCGTGCGGCAGAGCATCTCGTCGCAGAAGCAGAAGAGGTCGGCGAGCGAGCCGCCGCCGCGCGCGACGACGATCACGTCGACCTCGCCCGTTCCCGCGAGGTCCTGCAAGGCGGCGCTGATCCGCGGCGCGGCGTGACGGTCCTGGACCGGGGCGAAGGCCCAGACGACGCGGCCCTGCCAGCCGCGCCGGCGCAGGCCGGCGAGCACGTCGTCGCGCGCCTTGCCGCCCTCGCCGGTGACGACGCCGATCGTGCGCGGCAGCGCGGGGCGCGCGAGCTGCTTCTGGAGCGCGAACAGGCCCTCGGCGTCGAGCGTCTTGCGCAGCCGGTGCAGCTGGGCGAGCAGGTCGCCCTCGCCCGCGACGCGCAGCCCGCTGACCGCGAACGTGAACGACGGCGACGACGTGCGGCTGCCGGCGTAGTAGTCCAGCCCGCCCGCGACGACGACCTGGGCGCCGTCGGCCAGGGCGCCCTCGCCGAGGCGCAGCGCGTCGAAGTCGGTGCGCCACATCGAGCACGGCAGCGCGCCCTCGGCGTCGCGCAGCTCGAGGTAGACCTTGGCGCGGCTGAGGCGCAGGTTCCAGACCTCGCCGAAGATCTGCACGCGCGGGCGCTCGCGCAGGAAGTCGCGCAGCCCGGCCGCGTAGCGCCCGACGCCGTAGGGACCGGGCAGCATGCTGCCGTCGATCCCCGCGGGGGTCCTCACACGCTCGCCCATCGTCCGGCGAATTCTAAGAATGCCGCGGACGGGGGGAGCGACGACTCTAGTGCGCGCCCTCGGGGTTGCGGCCGTCGCTCTTGCCCGTGACCGACACGAGCGTGGGCATGCCCGGATCGGCGACGAGGCCGCGCACCTCGCCCTCCACGCCCAGCCGGGTGAGCCGCGCGATCTCGCGCTCGCCCTCGATCCGCGCGGGATGATCGGCGGGAAGCCCGCGGATCAGCCTGGCGATGCGGTTGCGCAGCTGCAGCGCGAAGTGCGGCGTCGATGCGCCCATCAGCTGGCGCACGTCATCCAGCGTGACCTCGTGGTCGGGACGCAGCCGGTCGGGGTGCTCAGCTTGACTCATCGTCCTCGGCGGCGTCCAGATTACCCGGAAGCTGCTCCGGCGCGATCTCCAGCAGCGCGTCGATGCGCGCCTGTGCCGCGACCGAGATCGACTCGGGGACGCCGATGATCCAGCCGTGGTTGTAGACGCCGGCGACGGGATCGGTGCGGTAGGCGGGCTGCGTGTCGAGCAGCTGGCTCTGCAGCTGCCGGGGCAGGCGGACGGCCTCGTCGAGCAGGAACAGCGGCCCGTAGCTGCCCGACGCCGACAGCGGGGCCGCGGCCGCGGCGTGGAGCGGCCGGCCGGCGCGCATGAAGACCATGCCGTGGCCCGGCGTCGTGACGCCCCAGCCGAACTCGCCGCTGCGATAGCGCGCGAACTCGATCGCGTTCGTGATCGGGTCCTGGCCGCCGGTGCGCCGCACGCTGCCGTAGCGCTTGAGCTGGCGCGTGACTGCCGGCGAGATGACCTTGGACGGTCCGAGGATGTAGATCCGCGGCTTCGCCAGTCCCTTGAGCGCCGCGAGCGCGGCGCGCGTCTCTGGCGGGATCTCGTCCTTGCCGACGAAGAGGATCGGGTAGCCGGTCTTCGCGGCATATCCCGCTGCCGGCATCGCGAACGACGGGTCGTCGGCGCTGGCGATGATGATCCTCGACGCGACGCGCCGGCGCGCGGAGCGGACGAGCCCGGCGATCGACCGTGTCAGCTCCAGCGGGCCGGCGCCCTGCAGGTCCGTCGTCTTGTAGCCCGGCGGCCGGGCGACGTTGCCGACGCGGATGACCTGCGCGTTCCCGGCGGCCTTCGCGCCCTTCGGCGCGAGCTTTTCGAGCGCGGACTGCGACGGCGCTGGCAGGTTCGTGCCGTCGCTGAAGAGGATCGGGGACTTGAACGGCGCCGCCATCAGCGCCGACGCCGCGAGCGCGACCCGCCAGTCGCTCGAGTCGACGAGCGTCACCGCGCTCGGCGCGCGCGCCGGGTCCGGGAAGACGGCGACCGCGACCGCGGCGGCGGTCTGGGTCGCGTCCGTTCCGGGCACGCGGGTCGTGTTCTTCGTCGCCGCCTCGGGAAATCCGAGGTGCTCCTTCACCTTGCCCGGCGGCGCCAGCAGCGCGGGCTGCGACGGGTCGTCGGAGCGCACCTCACGGCCGCAGCCGACCATGAGCAGCGCGGCGACCAGAAGCAGGGCGGCGAGCCTCGGGCGGGACATCGCGGGCACATTAGCGGTCGCCGGGGCAGCCCCACGCCACCGTCGGCGCGGCTGCCGCGTACCCGCGGCCGATCCGCGGGGTACGCAGCGGCGTGACACGCTCGCTGCGCGTTCTCCTCGCCGTGGGCACTGCTCGCGCCGGCGGCGTCCGCGCTGCCCGCGCGCGCGGCGGGCGACGGCGAGCTGCTGCGTCGCCACGCGCCCGTCCTGGTGCTCGACGAGCGCGAGCCGGGTCCCCCCGTCGCCGTCGATGCCTTCCTGCGGGGCGCGCGCGGTGCGCGCGCGCGGCGCGCGCCGGCGCGCGTCTACGGCCACGCCGTTCGCGACGGCGCGCGGCGGTGGCTGCAGTACTGGTTCTTCTATCCCGACAATCCCCAGGACCGCGGGATCGTGCGCAGCGGCCGGCACGAGGGCGACTGGGAGATGCTGCAGGTCGGCCTTGGCGCCGGCGATCGCCCGCAGGTCGTGACGTTCGCCCAGCACGGGTGGCGCCAGGGCTGCGGCTGGGACGAGGTCGAGCGCGAGGGCGCAGCGCCGGTGGCGTACGTCGCGCACGGCTCACATGCGACGTATCCACGCCCGGGCAAGCAGGACCGGCCGTGGCCCGACCCCGACGACGAGGTGCGCGGCGACGGCCTGCGCGTGCGCCCGCGCGTTTCGGTGATCACGCACGACCGGCCCGCGTGGGTCTTGTCGCGCCGGCCCTGGGGCTCGAGCAGGGCGGCGTGGTGGAACCCGTTCGAGAAGTCCAGTCCGTCCGGCCCGCGCTTTCAGGACGACGGCCGCTGGAGCGCTCCGGCGGCCTGGCATGCCGGTGCGCGCTCGTGCGCGGCGGGGCCGCCGGGGTATCCCTGGTGGGCGTTCGCAGCGATCGCTGCGCTTGCTGCGCTTGGGCTCACGCGCAGGCCTGTGCGGGCCCGCATTGGCCGCATGGTAGAAAGAGGCTGACCCACCACCCCCGAGGAGGCACCATGGCCGGCATGTCCGGGCGGATGTCCACCGTCATCAAAGCGAAGATCTCCAAGCTGCTGGACAAGGCGGAGGACCCGAGCGAGACGCTCGACTACAGCTACCAGCGCCAGCTCGAGTCGCTGCAGGGCGTCAAGAAGGGCATCGCCGACGTCGTGACCGCCAAGAAGCGCCTCGGGATGCAGGCCCAGAAGCTCGAGCAGTCGGTCGTCAAGCTCGACACGCAGGCGCGCCAGGCGCTCGCCGCGGGCAACGAGGAGCTCGCGCGCACGGCGCTCGAGCGCAAGCAGCTCGCGCAGACCGAGCTGCAGTCGCTCGACCAGCAGGTCGCCGAGCTGCAGTCCCAGCAGGACAAGCTGACCGAGTCCGAGAAGCGCCTGCGCCACAAGATCGAGGCCTTCCGGACCAAGAAGGAGGTCATCAAGGCCCAGTACTCCGCGGCCGAGGCGCAGGTGCGCATCTCGGAGGCCGCGACCGGCGTGGGCGAGGAGATGGCCGACGTCGGCCTCGCGATGCAGCGTGCGGTCGACAAGACCGAGGACATGCGCGCGCGGGCATCGGCGGTGGAGGAGCTCGAGGCGGCGGGGACGTTCGAGGACCTCACGCAGATCGGCGGCGGCCAGGACGACATCGACCGCGAGCTCGCGCAGCTCGGGGCCGGCGGGATGGTCGACGACGAGCTCGCCAAGCTGAAGGCCGAGCTCGGCCAGGGGAGCACCCCTGCGCCCGCCGAGCTCGAGTCCGGCGAAGGCGGGAAGGCGTGATCGTCCGCATCATGGGAGAGGGCCAGTACCGCTTGGGCGACGACGTGCGCGAGCGCGTCAACGAGCTCGACAACATGGTCGTGGCGGCAGTCGACGGCAACGACGAGGATGCCTTCCACGCGGCCTTCGAGGAGATGCTCGACATCATCCGCAGCGAGGGCGAGCACCTCGGCGACGAGGAGCTCGA
>JAHWJE010000070.1 GCA_019348575.1 Actinomycetota bacterium
ATCGGAGCGGATCGATGGACGTATGTCAACTTCGCGAGCAGGGACGAGAGTGAAACGCGATCTGCACGGGCACCATGGCCGATGACGGCTCGGACGGAGCCGTTCCGTCGACATCCGAAGGGGTGACCGCCACGCCCGACCTTGAGCTCAAGCTGCCGGCCCGCGCCGAGAACGTGGCGGTCGTCCGGCACGCCTTCGGCGGCTTCGCCGAGGCACTGAGCGTCGACGAGCAGACGCTCGCCGACATCAAGCTCGCGGTCACCGAGGCGTGCACGAACGTCGTCATCCACGCCTACGAGGACGACGAGGTGGGAGACCTCGAGGTGGACGCGAGCATCGACGAGGTGCGCCTGACCGTCGTCATCCGCGACAACGGCCGCGGCATCGTCCCGCGCCCGGACTCGCCGGGGCTCGGCCTGGGCCTGCCGCTCATCGCGACGCTCGCCGAGTCGCTCGAGCTCGGCAGGGACAACGGCGATCACACCGAGGTCCGGATGACGTTTCGGCTCGACGAGGAACGCGACCCGCAGTGACCCCCGGTCCCGAGCCCGTCTTCAACCAGGCCTGGGTCGGCGTCGCGGACGGTCCGCTCAGCGCGCCGGTGCTCGGCCGCGTGGTCGGGATGCTCGCCGCCCGCGCGGACTGCCCGATCGACCGGCTCGACGACGCGCTGCTGGTCGCCGACGCGGTCGCCGCGAAGGCGGGGTTGTTCAGCGACGACGGCCGGATCCGCGCGCAGATCGTCGCCCGCCGGGGCTGCGTCGAGCTGCAGGTCGGCCCGCTGCGCGAGGGCGGCGCAGACCAGCTGATCGCATCGGCTGCGCTTCCCGGTGTGGGAAACGTGCTGGAGCGGGTAGCGGATGAGCTCCAATCGCAGGAATCCGACCACGACGACGAGGAGTACCTGCTGATCCGGCTGGGCTTCGACGCGCAGCACCCGCCCTTCATCGACAGAATGGAAAGCGATGTCACCTGAGTTCGCGATCACCGAGCACCCGATCGACGAGGAGCGTCATGTCCTCGCGGTGCGCGGCGAGATCGACCTCTTCACCGCGCCCGAACTCAAGCAGGTGCTCGCGCAGTCGATCGAGGCCGGCCGCGTCAGGATCATCGTCGACCTCAGCGACACGACGTTCCTGGACTCGACCGCGCTCGGCGTCCTGATCGGGGCCGTCAAGCGGCTGCGCTCGCGCGACGGCGCGCTCGCGATCGTCAACATCGACGAGAACATCTCCAAGACCTTCGAGATCACGGGCCTGGACCAGATCTTCACGATCGTGCCGACGCGCGAGGAGGCGCTCCACGCCGTCGACTCGGCGCGCGACGCCGCGGGCTGAGCATCACTGCTCGGCGCGCGATGCCGCAGGGGGCCCAGCGTCACTCCTCGAGCAGGTCCAGCACCGCTTCCTCGACTCGCCCCTGGATCGCCGTCGCGTCCGGCTCGGCGCCGACCAGCTCGAGCGGGATCGTCTGCCCGTCGCTGTAGCGATCGAAGATGCGCGGATCGATGTAGGAGCTGCGCGCGACGGTGGGCGTGTTGCCGAGATAGAACGCAACCTCCTTGACGGCCCGCTGGATCGCCCGCCTGCGCCCCGAGGGGCTGAGCTTGCCGGGCTGCGTCACCGCCAGGCCGACGGCGGCCAGAACCGTGGCGCCCCAGGTGCGGAAGTCCTTGGCCGAGATGTCGCGCCCGGTGGCGGCCTTGAGGTATGCGTTGATGTCGGGTGAGCGCACGTCGCACCAGCCGCCCTCGCACCTGTAGGCCAGCAGCTCGTCGCCGCCGCTGCGCCGGCGCTTGAGCGTCCCGACGATCTCGGCGACCTCCGGATCGACGATCGCCTGCACGCGGCGCTTGCTCTCCTTTGCGACGTAGTCGAAGCAGATCGTCTCGCCGTCCAGCGTGACGTGGCTCTTGCGCATCGTCGCCAGGCCGTAGGTCTCGTTGGTGACCGCGTACTCCTCCGAGCCGATCCGGAAGAAGCCGCGGTCGAGCAGCCGTGCGGCGCACGCGAGCACCTGCTCGCGCGACATGTCACCGAGCGCGATGTCCTTCTCGACGACGGAGCGCAGCGCCGGCAGCGAGCGCGCGAACGCGACCATGTCGTCGAACTTCTCCTGGTCGCGGCGCTCGCGCCAGCGCGGGTGATAGAGGTACTGCTTGCGCCCGCGCGCATCGATCCCGGTCGCCTGGATGTGCCCGAACGGATCGGGCGAGATCCAGACGTCCTTCCAGGCCGGCGGGATGACGAGCGACGTGATGCGGGCGATCGTCTCGGCGTCGGTGATCCGCTCGCCCTCGGCGTCGCGGTAGACGAAGCCCTTGCCGTAGCGCCGGCGGGCGTAGCCGGGCGCATCGAGCTTCGAGCGGCGCAGGCGCCGCGAGCGGGCGGGGGTGGCGGCGGCGGTGGCCATCGGGGAGCCGACGGTTCCTACCCGCCGCTCGCCGTCGGTCTAACGCTTGGAGGCGCTCTTCTTGCCGGCCGGCTTCTTCGCCGCGGCCTTCTTGGCGGGCGTCTTCTTGGGCGCCGGCTGTCCGGCGCCGTTGGCGTCGCGCGCCTTGACGGCGTCGAGGCTCGCCTTCAGCGCGGACATCAGGTCGGGCACCGCGCCCACGTCCTCGTCCGCCGACGGCTGCACGGCGATCTCCTTGCCCGCGGCCTTGCGCTCGACGAGCGCGAGGACCTCCTCGCGATAGGTGTCGCGGTACTTGCCGGCGTCGAACGATCCGGCCAGCGAGTCGACGAGCTGCTTTGCGATGTCGAGCTCGCGGGCGTTGACCTCGATCTCCGCGACGGCGGCGAGCTCGTCGATCGCGGAGGCGTCGACGACCTCGTCGGGATAGACCATCGTCGACATCGCGAGCAGGTTGTCGTCCATCGGGCGCACCGCGACGAGCTGCTGCTTGGAGCGGATGACGACGTTGGCGATCGCGACGCGGCCGGTCTCGCGCATCGCCTCGAACAGCAGCCGGTAGGGCTTGGAGCCGCCCGCGGCCGGCGCGAGGTAGTACGGATGGTCGAAGTAGATCGGGTCGATCTCGTCGAGTGCGACGAAATCCTCGATCTCGATCGACTTCGTCTTCTTCGGGTCCAGCGCGTCGAGCTCGCCCGGCTCGATGATCACGTACTGGTCGGGCGTCAGCTCGTAGCCCTTGACGATGTCCTCGTAGCGGACCTCGTCGCCCGTCGTCGGGTCGACGCGCTTCTGCTGGATGCGCACGCCGGTCTCCTTGTTGAGCTGGTGAAAGCGCACGGTCTTGCGCGACACCGCTGAGTACATCTTCACGGGCACCGTGACGAGCCCGAAGGAGATGGCGCCCGTCCAGATCGACCTCGGCATAGCCACAGGATATGCCCCCCGCGCGCTCTTCCCTGCCGCACGCACGCGGCGTTGCAGCCGCGCGGAGTCCCTACGTCGTCTGGGGCGGGTCCGGCGGCTCGATCGGAACGTCGCGCTGGGGATCGGGCTCGGGCACGCTCGGCGGCTCCGGCGAGGGCGTGGGGACGGGATCCGGGTTCGCCGGGACGCCCGGAGTCTCCGGGACGATCGGCGTCGGAGGTTCGACGGGCTGGGGCACCTCCAGCGCGGGGACGCCGCCTGCGAGTGTCGGGAGCATGACTCGGCGCTACCCGAAGGGTGTGTCGTCCAAGCACTCGCGCAGCTCGTCGAGCGAGTCGAAGACGCCGGCGGCGCCGGCCTCCAGCAGCTCGTCGGCCCCGAACCCACCCGTGCGCACGCAGACCGTCTGCACGTCGAGCTTCTTGGCGGCCGCGACGTCCCACGTCGAGTCGCCGATCATCACTCCCGGCCCGCCGCCGACCAGCTCGAGCGCGGCCGAGACGAGGTCGGGCTCGGGCTTCGTGTGCTCGACGCTGCTGGAGTCCGTCCAGCCGTCGGCCAGCTCGCGCGCGTCGAGCACGTCGAGGAAGTGCTGCAGATCCTCGGCCTTCGCCGACGACGCCAGCACGACCTTGCAGCCGCGCGCCTTGAGATCCTCGATCAGCTCGCGCGCGCCGGCGAACGGCTGCACCTCGTGGATGAGCTGCTGAAACAGCGCGTGCTCCTCGGTGCGGACGGTGGCGCCCTCCTCGCTGGCGAAGCCCTCCCCCGCGAGGTACGACACGAGCTGGTCGCCGCCCATCCCGATCGCGCGGTGACAGCGCCAGACGGGGATCGTGATGCCGTGCAGCCGGAAGGCGCGGTACCAGGCCAGCGCATGCTGGTAGTTGGAGTCGACGAGCGTTCCGTCGATGTCGAGGATCGCGGCGGGGGGAGTCATGTCAGTGGCTTCGCTCTCGGGTCAGGCGCCGCGCCAGCCCGAGGCTGAACCACAGGCCGATGTACACAATCGCCGTCACGACGACTCGTGGCGGCGACGTCGTCTCGTCGAACTGACGAGCGCCGCCTCTGGATGCCCCGATTGCGCGGGAGATGAAACGCCCGCTGCGGCGAATCAGTCCTACTGGGCGGCGGACGGCGCGTCGGCGGCCGCCCGCAGGCGCGAGATCGCCTGACGGATGATGCGCGAGACCTGCATCTGACTGACGCCGATCACGACGCCGATCTCCGCCTGCGTCATGTCCTGCTCGAAGCGCATCCGCAGCACGTCGCGCTCGCGCGGCGTCACGGTCGCCATCAGCGACTGCAGCGTCGCGCGGTCCTCGGCGCGGTCGAACCCGTGCTCCTGGACGCCGACGGAGTCCGCGATCGTCGCGACCTCGTCGTCGCCGCCGTTGCGCGGGGCGTCGAAGGAGACGGCGCGGTAGGCGCCGCCGGCCTGCAGCGCCTCGAGGATCTCCTCCTGCTCGGCGCCGACAGCCGCGCTGATCTCCTTCACCGAAGGCTGGCGGCGCAGCTCCTCCGACAGCTCGCTGACCGCGCGGTCGACGCGCAGGGTCAGCTCCTGCAGATCGCGCGGCACCCGGACCGACCAGGTGCGGTCGCGGAAGTAGCGCTTGATCTCGCCGAGGATCGTCGGGACCGCGTAGGACGAGAACGCGATGTCGCGCTCGGGATCGAAGCGATCGATCGCCTTGATGAGCCCCAGCGAGGCGACCTGCAGCAGGTCGTCGAGCGGCTCGCTGGCGCGCTGGTAGCGGCGCGCGAGCTGGCGCGCGAGCGGCAGGAAGCGCTCGACGAGCTGATCGCGTGCCTGTGCGTCGCTGTCGCGGTGATAGCGGATGAAGAGGTCGCGATCCTCGCGCGAGCGCTCGGGTCCCGACCCCTGGCCGGAAATCGCCGGCTTGGCGTTCATGAGCACGACCGGGCGCGGTTCTGGTACAGCGATGTCTCGTCCACGTAGACCTCCGCACACCGACGTCGGGGCGCCAGAGGTCTCGGGCGCTTTCGGCGCGCGGCGGGGACACGGCCGCGCGTGCGGCATGATACCGAACGCCGACGTGTAATTCGGGTGATCATGGCTGACCAAACGAACACCAAGAGCCTGCGCATCCTCGCCGCCGACGAGGACGAGGAGACGCTCAAGGCGACCGACGACCTGCTCGCGGGCCTCGGTCACGAGGTGACGGCGCATGCCGTGAAGGTCAGCCAGGCCGGCGACCTGATCGCTCGGGAAGACCCGGATCTGTCGGTCGTCGTCGTCGACGACGACGACGAGCACGCGCTGGGCCTGATCGAGGAGATCTCCGAGTACGCGCGCGGGCCCCTGATCGTGCTGCTCGGCGCCCACGACGCGTCCTTCGTCCGCAGCGCGGCGCAACGCGGCATCGACGCGTTCGCGCGCCCGCAGTTCGAGCAGGAGGTGCAGGGCGCGATCGAGCTGGCGCTCGAGCGCAACGACGAGCGACAGCGCCTGACCGAGCAGGTCGAGCAGCTCGAGAGCGCACTCGAGCGGCGCGGCGCGATCGAGCGCGCGAAGGGAATCCTGATGGAGCGCCACGGCATCGACGAGCGCCAGGCGTTCGAGCTCATGCGCGACCAGGCGCGCCGCTCCAACCGGCGCGTGATCGAGCTTGCGCGGGCCGTCTCCGACGGCCATTCGCTGCTGCCCAACCGGCCCGTCTGATCTTGCGACGCCCAGGCGGGCTGGACTAACGCAGCCCGAGCCGCCCTTGGTGCCGCCGCCGACGCTGAGGCCGACGGCGAGCGTCAGCCTCTCACAGATCCGCGCGCGGCCGAAGCGTCTGCTCCTCGTCGTAGGAGCACAGCGCCCGGCGGCCGGGGCAGGTCTCGCACAGCTCGCGGTGCGGCGCCGCCGTGACCGGGTACTCGCCCGCCAGCAGGCCGGCGGCGAGCGCGAGCAGCTCGTGCTCGAGCCGATCTGCGTCGGCGGCGTCGAAGCGCGCGGCGACCGGCTCGGCGGGACGCTCGAGAAACGCATAGGCGACCTCGACGCGCGCCGCCCCTCCGCGCAGCGCCGCGAGCGCGTACACACGCTGCTGGATCGCGTAGCGCTGCTCGACGTAGGCGGCGAGATCGGTGTCCGGTTGCAGGTCGTCGCTCTTGTAGTCGACGACGAGCCATGTCGACCCGCGCTCCCGCGCCAGCACGTCGACGACGCCGGTCAGCAGCGTGTCGCCGAGCGCCACCGTGAAGCCCTGCTCGCGGTCGACAGATCTGGCGCGCGCGAGTCGCCCGGCGAGCGGTGACCGGGCGAAGGCGCCGGCCAGGCGCAGCACGTCCGCGCGCTGCTCGTCGCTGAGCTGCAGGCCCCAGCTCGCCGCGATCTGCTCGAGGTCGGGGTCGTCGTGCTCGAGCATCGCGTGCACGAGCGAGCCGCGCGTGCGGGGATCGAAGGCGGGCACGCCGCCGGCCGACGCGCGCTCGGCGGGCTGCTCGTCGGGCAGCCCGAGCACGCGCTGCAGATAGAAGCGGTAGCCACATGCCTGCCAGGCGGCCAACCGCGAGTACGACAGCGTCCGGACAGGGTCCGGGCGCCCGGCCGGCTCCGGATCCGCACCCGCCCGCGGGGCCGGCGGCGACGCGATCGGCAGGGTCGCGCCGGCGGGCGCGAGCGACTCCGCGCGCAGCACGCGACCGACGGTGGCCGGGCGGTTGAGCGCGGCCCGCACCCATCCGCCGGCGCCGATCTCGACGTCTCGCAGCGGCGCGTCATCGGTCGGCAGCGCGCGCAGGTCGCCGCCCAGCAGCGCCGGCGCGAGCCACGCCAGGGGCGGCGACTTCGGTCCCTCCTGCGGCCAGCTGTCGACCGTCACGCCGCCGCTGACGATCAACCGCTCCTGCGCGCGCGTCGCCGCGACGTACATCAGGCGCTCCTCCTCGCGCGCGGCGCGATCGCGGGCGCGGGCGCGCAGCCGCTCGTAGGCGAGCGCCTTCTCGCTCGAGCCGTCGAGGCCGACGAGGCGCAGGCCGATCTCGCCCTCGGCG
>JAHWJE010000071.1 GCA_019348575.1 Actinomycetota bacterium
GGCATAGTCGACAACCGTGACTTCAGTGATCTTCGTTATCGTCGCATCATCGAAGCCGTTGCCCGGAGTGCGATCCGGCTCGCCTGTCTCGGTCAGCGTCGTATCCAGCGCATAGACGGTGAAGGAGGCGGTCTGCGCCTGGTTGCCCTGCACCTGCGGGATCTCACCGAGGAAGGAGTTCGACGAGACATGGTCGTCGTAGCCGAACCCTGTTGGCGTCGAGGCGCCGCTCGTCAGGGTGCTGACGAAATCGATCCGCACGCTTTCGCCGGAATCCATCGACTGGTTGGCCGCGCCGATGGAGTCGTTGTCGGTGTTGACCGTCGCCGGCGCTCCGCCAGCGCCTGCTCGACGTGCTCGCGTCGTGGTTCAACGGCCCGAAGGCGAAGAAGCGGTGGAAGCCTGAAGTCCTCAGGAACGACCGCCTCGACCTGGCCGTGGCTCGCGGTGCGGCCTACTACGGTATGGTCCGCCGGGGCAAGGGCGTGCGCATCCGCGGCGGCCTGGCGCACACGTACTACATCGGGGTCGAGACCGATCGGGACGCCGTTCCCACGGCGGTCTGCTTGCTGCCGGCCGGCGTGGAGGAGGGGCAGGCGGTGGACCTGAGCGGGCGCAGCTTCGACCTGCTGATCCGCCAGCCGGTGGAGTTCCCGCTGTACTTCTCGAGCACGCGCACGACCGACCGCCCGGCGGCCCGGACGTCGGGATCGCGCGCGTATCGCGATCGCGGCCGCGCGACGTCGGGCTGCGGGCCGCGGATGGCCGGAAACGGGTCAAAGCGCGCGAGCGCCTTGAGCACCTTGTCCGACGGCAGGACCGTGTTGAGCTCCTGGAGGATCACCGAGCGCTGGATCGGTCGGCGCAGGTCGCGGACGCCGGGCGTCTGCAGCACGATCACGCTGACGAGCCACGCCAGCCCGAGTGCGAGCGCGACCGCCAGGATGCTGCCGAGCAGCCCGTCGAAGGCCGCGAAGGCGGGCGAGCGTATGCCCGAGCGCATCGCGCCCGCGATGCTCTCCGCAGCGGCCGACAGGATCAGACCGCCGACGACCGCGCCGAGCAGGCCGAAGAGCGGCGCGTAGGGTGACGCATTGCCCTCGTCGAGCAGTTGCGGGCCGAAGCGCGTGCCGAGGTACGCGCCGCCCGCGAAGCCCACCAGCGACAGCACCCCGATGAGGAAGCCGCGCCCGAAGCCGACGAAGCCGAAGAACGCGGCGAGGACGACGATGACGACGTCGATCGCGGTCAAGCCGGCGACCGATCAGGCGGCGCTGACGGTAAATGGCGCGAGTACGTCCGCGTTCGGGCCATAGTTCTCTGGAATGCTCGTCGAATCATCACGTTCACGCCGGTCTCCTCCTGCCCGGCGGGTGATCATCGCAAGCGGGCTGCTGGGGGGCGTGCTCGTCGTCGCCCTGCTCACGCTGACCGGCGGCCCGCCCGCCGAGAAGCTCGCCGCCGAGCGCTTCGCCGCGGGTTGGGCGCGGGGCGACTTCGCCGCGATGCGAGCCGAGCTGACGGAGGAGGACCGGCGGGCGATGCCCGCGCGCCGGTTCGGCGAGGCGTACCGAGCGGCGGCACAGACGGCGACGGCGACCGCCGTCTCGCACGGGACGGTCGGCGACCTGCGCGACGGCGTCATCAGCGTTCCGATGACGGTCACCACGCGCGTCTTCGGCACGATCCGCGCGCCGCTGCGCCTGACCTTCGCCGGCGAGGGCGACGAGCAGCGCGTCGACTGGCAGCCGCACCTCGTGTTCCCCGGGATGGCGCCCGGCGAGCGCCTCAAGCGGCGCACCGCGCTGCCGCGACGCGCCGACATCCTCGCGCGCGACGGCACGCCGCTCGCGCGGGGCGAGGACCGCGACTCGCCGATCCCCGACGTCGCCGGCTCGATCGTCGGCGAGCTGGGGCCACCGGCGCCGGAGCGCCTGCCGCGCCTGCGCGAGCTCGGCTATCCGAGCGACGCGACCGTCGGGACCTCGGGCCTCGAGCGCGTCTTCGAGGCCAGGCTCGCGGGCACGCCGGGCGGGCACCTGCGCGCCGGCGAGCGCGTGCTCGCCCGCACGCTGCCCAGGCCGGCGAAGCCGGTGCGCTCGTCGATCGACCCGAGCGTGCAGCGCGCGGCCGTCGCGGCGAAGGGCGAGCGGCTCGGCGGGGTCGCGGCCGTGCGCCCGCGCACGGGCGAGATCCTCGCGCTCGCCGG
This sequence comes from Actinomycetota bacterium, assembly GCA_019348575.1. The sequence goes on from JAHWJE010000071.1 coordinate 2,210, forward strand.
GATCGCGTTCTCGGGGCTGCAGCCGCCCGGCTCCACGTTCAAGATCGTCACGCTGGCCGGTGTCCTCGAGGCCGACCTCGCGGGGCCCAACTCGAAGTACCCGGTGCAGACGAAGACGACGCTCGAGGGCGTCGAGCTCGAGAACGCCAACGGCGAGTCGTGCGGCGGGACGCTGCGCTACTCCTTCGCGCATTCCTGCAACTCCGTCTTCGCCCCGCTCGGCGCGCGGCTCGGCGCGGCGCGACTCGTGCGGACCGCGGAGAAGTTCGGCTTCAACAGGGAGATCGGGATCGCCGGCGCCGCGACGAGCACGATCCCGCCCGCGAGCGAGATCGGCGACGACCTCGCCGTCGGCTCGTCGGCGATCGGGCAGGGGCGAGTGCAGGCCACGGCGCTGCAGATGGCCTGGGTCGCCGCCACGATCGCCGGGCGCGGCAAGCGCCCGCGGCTGACGCTCGAGCGCGGCCGCACGCCGCACCGCACGCAGGTCATCGACGCCGACGTCGCGCGCCTCGTCGGGCAGATGATGGAGGCCGTCGTGCGGGAGGGAACCGGCACTTCGGCGCAGATCGCGGGCGTGCGCGTCGCCGGCAAGACCGGGACGGCCGAGCTGAAGGACACCAGCGGGCCCGACTGCGTGCCGAGCCCCGACCCGGCGGTCGCGACCCAATGCCCGCCCGCGCAGGCCGACGACCCGACCGACACTGATGCCTGGTTTGCCGCCTACGCGCCGGCACGCAACCCGCGCGTCGCGGTCGGGGTGCTGCTCGTGCAGGCGGGCTCGGGCGGCGAGACGGCAGCGCCCGTCGCCAGGGAGGTGCTGGTCGCGGGGCTCAAGGCGACGCGCTGATCGCGCGCCGCGCAGAGATCGAGTGGGTCGCCCAGGAACGTTGTGCTCGAAACCGCGGGATGCCGGCGCCGCCAGGCAAGGACGCAGGATCGAAGGTGTGGCTCTGCCACATCGAGATCCGACGACGCCGCCTGGCGGTGATCGGCGCCCGAGGTTTCGGGTGCAACGTTTGTGGGCGGCCCACTAGACGTCGAGGTCGATGATCCCGGTCTGGTGGGGCGTCCCGGTGCCCTCGATCTTCAGCTCGAGCGGACGGTTGTCCAGCGACATGCTCTTGAGCTTGAACAGCAGCAGCGCCCCCTGTATCGGGGTGTTGTAGGCCGGCGTGCCGGGCAGTGGCATGACCTCGCCGGGCGGGATCGGCTGCGTCGGGTCGTAGGCGAACGGGTGGGACTCGTCGAGGTCGATCGGCTCGTAGACCTTCTCCTGGGTGTCGATGACCTCGATGTCGCCGGAGGGGGTCCGCGGCTCCTCGGCCTCGTTCTCGACCTGCATGAACACCCCGAACCAGACCTCGTCGGGCGCCAGCTCGCGCTCGTCCTCGGGCACCCCCTGCAGGTAGGCGCGGTCCTGCACGTCGTCGGGATTGAGCTGACGCGTGATCTGCACCTGGTACTTCAGGTCGCCGAGTTTCAGGTAGTGGCCCTCGAGCTCGATGTGCTGGACGGGCGCCTCCTCGTTGCGATGCTTGCCGCACGCCGCCAGGCCGCCGCCGGCGAGCAGGACGAGGAGGACGGCGATCGGTCGGCGCAGGCGGGACAAGGGGCGGAAAAATCTACAGCCTGAAGTTGCTGGCCGGTTTACGTGCCCCGCCGGCGATCGTCGTGCGCTGTCCTCGGTCCTCGCCCGACTCGAGGATCGACCGCAGGCGCTCGAGCGCGCGCTGATGGCAGCGTGCCCTCGACGAGCGCACGCGCAGCAGCTTCTCCATGAGCTCGTCGGACTTCAGCGCGGGCGTGGACTGCGTCTCGAAGGTCACCTTCGTGCGGCCCGCGCCGTCCTCCTCGAGCGTCCACGTCGACAGCGTGCGGACGCGGTTGAAGCGCCCGGAACGGCCGGTCGCGACGATCCGCTCGGGGGGCGTGAGCTCGACGAGCGTGATGTCGCCGTAGGAGAAGCGGTCAAAGCGTGACTTGACGCGAAAGCGCGCGCCCGCGCCGAGGCCGTAGGGGTCCTCGCGCGTGAGATGCCAGTCGACCATGCAGTGGTCGCTGAACTCCTCGTGGTTGGCGACGTCGGCCAGGTACTCGAAGACCTCCTCGCGCGGCTTGGCGATCGTCGTCGAGACCGAGAGGGGCTGCATGGCCGGGGAATCTAGTCGGTTTCACGGGCGACGCTACACGCGGTGCACGCGCACGGTGAGGCCGCACTCGCCATGGCGCACGCGCTCGCTCTCGGCCGGCTCGCCGCGCCGCAGCGGGCTGCACAGCTCGCAGACCGTCGATCCGCCGGGATAGCGATGCAGGGTCTCTCCGATCAGCGGCGTCCGCCCGCAGTCGGCGCAGCGGTCGCGGCGCCCGGCGAGCGACCCGACGCTCTTGCGCAGCAGCGCGCGCTCGAGGTCCTGCTCGTCGATCGTCCCAGCGGGGCGCGCCATCTCTGCGTGCTTCGTCGCCCTCGTCCGCCCTCCTGCCGAGGGAAGATCTTGAGGTCGGGTTTAGCTTTCTCACCACCATGGGTAGACCGCTCAGCCTCAAGGCGCGGTCGCGCGCAGCTGTCCCACGCTCGACGCGACCTTCGTTCGCACCGGCCTTGGGGAGGAGCGGCCCGCTGCAACCCATTGGCGAAGGGAGTGTCGGTATGGAGTCGCTCACGTCGGGAACGCTCGCCGGTACCGGGACATTTCGCTGCGAGATCTGCGGCCACGTCGTCGAGATGACGACCGCCGACGTGCTTCCTTCGTGCCCGGGTTGTGACGGCGCGAGCTTCACGCGTGCCTCGCTCTTCGCCGCCACCGGCCGCTTCAAGCGCACGCAGCCCGACCCGCAGAGCGCGAGCGACGCCGACGCGCTCGACGCCGCGCGCGAGGCGATCGACGAGCCCGGCCGCTACCTCATCTTCCGCGACGGCGGCGAGCTGCGCACGGTCGCGATGCCGGGCGACTCGATGCGGATCGGCCGCAGCCTCTCGGCGCACCTGCGCTTCGAGGACCCGACGGTCTCGCGCCGCCACGCCGTCCTCGTCACGGAATCGGACGGCGTGCGCCTGCTCGACGACCGCAGTCTCAACGGCGTCTTCGTCAACGGTGAGCGGATCGTCTCGCACATCCTCGCCGACGGCGACGAGGTCGTCATCGGGCGCTACCGGCTGCGCTTCGCCGACGTGTCGGCGCCGGCCGCGGCCGACTCGCGCGCGGCGCTCGCAGCCGAGTAGCATCAGGCGCCCTTGGGCGCCACGATCGCAGTCCTGTCCCAGAAGGGCGGCACCGGCAAGACGACGGCGGTACGGACGCTGACCGACGTCTTTCGGCGCGTCGGGTTGGAGGTGCTCGCGGTCGATCTCGACCCGCAGGGCAACCTGTCGGACTACTTCGACGTCGATCCCGAGGCCTCGCCCTCGATCGGCGACGTGCTCGCCGGACGCGCCGCGGCGCGCGCTGCGGTCCACGACGACGTCATGCCGTCGAACCTCGCGCTCGCGGAGGCAGAGCTGCTGCTGGCCGGCAAGATGGGCCGCGAGCTGACGCTGAGGCGCGCGCTCGAGCCGCTGAAGGATTCCTATGACCTGATCGTGCTCGACTGCCCGCCGTCGCTCGGACTGCTGACCGTCAACGCGCTCGTCGCCGCCGATCACGCGTTGCTGAGCACCGAGGCGCAGTACTTCGCGATGCAGGGCGTCGAGCAGGCGCTCGAGGTCATCGAGCTCGCGCGCGACGGCCTGAACCCCGACCTCGGCTGGCTCGGCGTCGTCTTGAACATCGCCGACATGCGCACGCGTCACAGCCGCGACGCCTACGCATCGCTGCGCGAGCACGTCGGCCGCAAGCTGTTCGACACGACGATCCGCCAGTCGATCGCCTACGCCGAGGCGGCCGAGCGGGCGACGTCGATCCTCGACCACCGGCCCGACCTCGGGGCCGACTACCTCGCGCTCGCCGACGAGGTCCTTCAGCGCCTGAGGATGACGACGGCGCGCGAGCGGCTGAAGGCGCTCGCGGCGGCATAGCCGTGGCCGTTCGTCGCGCCGCATCCGCCGTTCTCGCGGCCGCCGTCCTGGCGGGCGTCGCGGCGCTCCTGCTGGCCGGCGGCGACGGCGCCCAGACGAAGGCCGCGCCGGCAGTCGCTCCCAGCGCCGTGTCGGGCGAGCAGGTGCCGCGCGGGCTGACCCGGCGCGACGGCGGCACGCTCGCGGCGCGGCTCAGACGGCCGGTCGTCCTGCGCGAGCGCCCCGGCGGCCGCGTCGTGCGCTCGCTCGGGCGGCGCACCGAGTTCGGCTCCGAGCGCGTGCTCGCCGTCGTCGCGCAGCGGCCCGGCTGGCTCGGCGTGCTGACAGAGCACCTGCCCAACTCGCGCGCCGGCTGGATCCCGATCAGCGCCGTCGAGCTGCTCGTCGCCCCGTACACGCTGCACGTCGATCTCTCGGCGCGCACGCTCGTCGTGCGGCGCGAGCGGCGCGTCGCCCGGCGCATCACGGTCGCGGTCGGGCGGCCCGGGACGGCGACGCCGACCGGACGCTTCGCGGTCACCGACACGCTCGAAGTCGGCGCGGGGAGCCCCTACGGCTGCTGCGCGCTGGCGCTGACCGGCCGCCAGCCCAACATCCCGCAGGGCTGGACCGGCGGCGACCGCCTGGCGATCCACGGCACGACGAACGAGGGCACGCTCGGCAGGCCCGCGAGCAGCGGCTGCCTGCGCGCGAGCGACCGCGACATGCGCTGGCTGATGGCCAATGTCGCGCCCGGCTCGCGCGTCCAGGTCCGCGCCTAGCTGTCCTGCCCCGAGAGGTTGTGAGCGCGGCTGATGGGTGCGTGGCCGCCGAGTGAGCTGTGGGGTCTGCGCTGGTTGTAGTGCTTAAGCCAGTGTGGCAGCGCTCGGTTGCGGGCGGTGCTGTTGCGGTATCGCAGGCCCTTGGCCCACTCGCGTTCCATTGTCTGATGGAAGCGCTCGACCTTCCCGTTCCAGCGTGGCGTGTAGGGCGGCGTGACGATGTGACGGATCTCGCGCTGGGTCAACAGGTCGCGCAGCGCGCCGTTGCGGGTGTAGTTCCAGGCGCCGTCGGTCATGACGCGGCGGGCGATGATGCCATGGTT
>JAHWJE010000072.1 GCA_019348575.1 Actinomycetota bacterium
GAGCCGGCAGGTTTGACCGCGAGAGCTAAAGCGGCGCGTTCATTACTTCCATTCTCGTCCTCGGGCCGGCGAGAATGATCCCGGCCACCCGACGACAGAGGAGCCGCGTGGGATTCCTTTCGATCCTGAGGAACCTCTTCGCCTCCCGCCCCGCCACGAGCCCGGACCCGGCCCGGGAGCGCGAGTGGGCACAGTACGCCGAGCGCATGAAGCCGCTGGGCGAGTTGCGGTGCCGCGTACTGATGATGATCGAGGGGGATCAGCCGCGGTCCCCCTTCTACTTCAACCCGCCGCCGTCGTCGGACGTGGCCGATGCGTTCCTCCGACACCTCGAGGCGGTGTGGAACTGGTGGTCGGCCGACGCCAGCGGCCCGGGGATCACCGTCCCCGCGGTCGCGCCGCCGCAGCGCTCCGCCGCGCAGCACCGACAGCTGCTCGCGGATCTCCCCGCAGGACGTGTCGCGTGCCTGGCGGCGGATCATGAGCGACTCACGGGCCTGGAAGACCAGCGCCTTGACCTTCGACGGGGGCACCCCGAGGATGTCCGCGATCTCCTTGTGGCTGAGCGCCTCGAGCTCGGCGAGGACGAGCGCTGCGCGCTGGTCCTCGGGCAGGCGCTGCACGTCGGCGAGCAGCTCGCGCAGGTCGTCGCGCTGCTCGACCTCTTGCGCGAGGCCGGTCGTCGCCGGCAGGACGCCGTCGACGTGGTCGAGCGCGACCTGCTCGCGGCGCGCGGCGAGCATCGAGAGGCAGCGGTTGCGGGCGATCGCGTACAGCCAGGCGCGCAGCGCGATCTTGCGGTCGTCGCGCAGGAGCGCGCGGTAGGCCGCGCTGAACGTGTGCTGGACGGCGTCCTCGGCCTCCTCGGGGGAGCCGAGCATGTGGCGGCAGAAGGCGAGCACGCCGCGATGGTGGCGGTCATAGAGGACCTCGAAGGCGTTGCGCGAGGCGGGGCCGTCGCCGCAGCGAATCTGGGCGACGAGGCGATCGTCGCCGGCGGCCTGCAGCCTGCGGCGCGGCAGCACCAGCCGCGGCCGCGACGCAGGAGCGACGAGTCCGTCCATGAGGGTCGTATCGGCAGGCAGGGCTGACAACGTGACACACCTTTCCAACGGGCGCGGCCGGCAGAGGTTGGGTGGTTATCGACGCGCGGTCGCGAGCTTTGCCCGCGGCGCGCAGCGAATCGCCTGCGTCCAGTATGGCGCGGCCGTCGCGCTCGTCCACGCGCCGCGCAAGGTCCGGTCACGACGACGGCCGCGTGCGGCTACTCTTGGCGCCGATGTCGAGCCGCAAGGAAGAGAAGGAACGCCTCAAGCGCGAGCGCGAGGAGCGCGAGCGCGCCGCCGCGGCGAAGGCCAAGCGCTCGCGTCTGCTGCAGCTGATCGGCGGCGTCGTCGTCGCCTGCGCGATCGTCGCCGGCGTCGCGTATGCGGTCTCCACCAGCAACGGGGGCGCGGGCGGCGACGACGCCGAGATCGACACCGACAGGCTCGAGGCCGCCGCGCAGCGCTCAGGCTGCGTCTATCGCTCCTTCCCCGACGAGGGGGCGGCGCACGAGAGCAGGAAGTTCACGCCGGCCGACTACAAGACCAACCCGCCGACCTCGGGGCCGCATGACCCGCAGCCGGCGAGCGACGGCCTGTACGCGCCCGGAAACGAGCCCGAGATCGGAAACTGGGTCCACACCCTCGAGCATGGGCGGATCATCTTCCAGTACCGCCCAGGGGTCGAGCGGTCGGTCGTCGCGCAGCTCGAGAAGCTGTTCAACGAGGACGTCGCCGACAGCGACGGCGCCTACCACAGCGTCCTCATGCGCAACAACACGAACATGCCCTTCGAGGTCGCCGCGGTCGCCTGGCGCCACTACATGGCCTGTCGCGAGTTCACGCCAGAGGCGATCTCGGCGCTGCGGACGTTCCGCGAGGAGCTCGTCGACCAGGCTCCCGAGAAGGTTCCGTAGGTCGCGGGCCGCGTGGGCTCGGGCGCGGCCTCCCCGCCCGGCGCCGCACCCTCGTGGCCGCCGTCGTGTTGATCCTCCGATGCGCCGTCTCGCCGTACTGCTCGTGGCCGCCGGCCTGCTCGTCTGGCTCGCCGCCCCGGCGCTGTCGTCGCGGCCGTACGTTCCGCGTGCCGTCGAGTTCGAGCAGGCGCTCGACACGCGCGGGTGGCAGCGCACGGGCGACGGCCTGTGGCGCTCGCCTGTCGTGCGCGCGCCCAAGCGCTTCGATCTCGTCGGCCTGCGCTGGCGGCGCGGCGCTTCGGGCGAACGCCAGGCGCGGATCCGCGTGCGCGACGGCGCCGGGCGCTGGGGCCGCTGGACGCTGATGGCGCAGGACCACGCCGGGGGCGCCGGCGCCGAGCCCGTCTGGGCGGGCGGCGCCGACGCCTACCAGCTGCGCATCGACGGCCGGCCACGGCAGCTCAGCGCCCGCTTCGTCAACGCCACCGGCAGCGCCACCCCGACCGACCGCCTGAGCACCTCGCTGCGGCGCGCGGCGCACAGCGCGCTCGCCACGATCGCCGCGACGGCGCCGGCCGCGATCGCGCAGACGCCCGCGCCCGGAAGCCGCGGCGCGCCCGCGATCATCCCGCGCGCGGCGTGGGGCGCCGACCAGTGCCCCCCGCGCGAGTCTCCGGCCTACGGCGAGGTGCAGGTCGGCTACGTGCACCACACCGTCAACGCGAACTCGTACGCCCCGCAGGACAGCGCCGCGATCGTGCTGTCGATCTGCCGCTATCACCGCAACGGGAACGGCTGGCGCGACATCGGCTACAACTTCCTCGTCGACCGCTACGGGCAGATCTTCGAGGGCCGCGCGGGCGGCGTCGACCAGCCCGTGATCGGCGCGCAGGCGCAGGGCTACAACGGCGTCTCGACCGGCGTCGCGAACATCGGGACGTTCTCCCAGGAGCGCCAGACCGGGGCCGGCCTCGCCGCGACCGCCGAGCTGCTGGCGTGGAAGATGTCGCTGCACGGAGCGCCGGTCGCCGGCCGCGTCACGGTGGCGTCGGCGGGCGGCTCCTCCAACCGGTACGCGGCGGGGCTGCCCGTGACGTTCGAGCGCATCGCCGGCCACCGCGACGCCGACCGGACCACCTGCCCGGGCGAGGCGTTCTTCGCCCAGCTGCCGCAGATCCGCGAGCAGGCCGCGGCGCTCGCCCCGCAGTACGCGTTCGCGCCGCCCGCGGGCGCGGTCTCGCTCGCGGCGGCCGACGCCACGCTGGACTTCCCGCAGGCCGCGCAGCTCGCAGGCCGCCTCACGAACGCCGGCGGCGCCGCGCTCGCCGGTGCGCCGATCTCCGTGCAGGCCGCGGCCGGCCGCGGCTTCCTCACGCTCGCGCGCACGACCACGAGCGCCGACGGCACGTGGGCGGCGGCGCTGCAGACGCAGTACTCGCGCTCGCTGCGCGCGGTGGCGAGGCTGCCCGACGGCACGCTCGTCAGCTCGCCGAGCGTCATCGTCCAGGTGGCGCCGAGCCTGCGCGTACGAGCGCCGAGGCGCGTGACCGCGGGGCGGCGCTTCAGGGTCAGCGGCAGCATCCGCCCGCGCCGCGGCAAGGTCGTGCTCGAGATCGCGCGCGAGGGCTCGGACGGGCGGATGCACCGCGTCGCGCGCGTTCCGGTGAGGGTGCGGCGGGGGCGCTTCTCGTCGCCGGTGCGGCTGCGCCGGCCGGCGCTGCACCGGATCCGGGCCGCGTTCGCAGCCGACAGCCGCAACGGCGCCGCCCGTTCCGGAGACGTCTACCTGCGCGCCGTGCGCCGCCGCTGACGCACGAACGCAACGCGCGGTTCACGCACTCGACACAGCGGCCACACCGCGCCGAAACGGCGCGCTGGTGAGGTGCTGCTCGTACCGAACGTCGCTTCGAGCAGAGAGGACGCCATGAGCACCGCAGTCGCGACCCCGGCCAGCGCGCCGGCAACGACGACGTACCGCCGTCGAGGGCGCTGGCTGGACGAGTGGGAGCCCGACGACGAGGCGTTCTGGCAGTCCGCCGGCAAGCGCATCGCGCGCAAGAACCTCGCGCTGTCGATCTTCGCCGAGCATCTCGGCTTCTCGATCTGGGTGCTGTGGACGATCGTCGTCATCAACCTCGCCAACGCCGGCTTCACCCTGTCGCTGTCGGAGCAGTTCGTGCTGATCGCGCTGCCGAACCTGGTCGGCGCGACGCTGCGGATCCCCTACACGTTCGCCGTGCCGAAGTTCGGCGGCCGAGCATGGACCGCGATCAGCGCGTCGCTGCTGCTCGTCCCGGTGGCGCTGCTGGCGTTCCTCGTCCCCAGCGGCTGGCTGCTGCAGCAGAGCCACTCGACGCAGATCTGGGTGCTCGCGCTGTGCGCCGCGACGGCCGGCTTCGGCGGCGGCAACTTCTCGTCGTCGATGGCGAACATCTCGTTCTTCTATCCCGAGCGGCACAAGGGCGCCGCGCTCGGGCTCAACGCGGCGGGCGGGAACCTCGGCGTCGCCGTCGCGCAGCTGCTCGTGCCGCTCGTGATCGTCGTCGGCGTGCCGGCGGGCGCCGTGAAGCTGCCCGTGCACGAGGTCAACCTCGCCTACGCGGGCCTCGTGTGGCTGCCGTTCATCGTGCTGGCGGCGATGCTCGCCTGGCGCTGGATGGACAGCATCACCGACGCGAAGGCCGACCCCAGCTCGTACACGAGGTCGCTGAGGCACAGCCAGACGTGGGTCATGTCGCTGCTGTACATTGGGACGTTCGGCTCGTTCATCGGCTACGCCTTCGCGCTGCCGCTGGTCATCAAGAACACCTTCCCGGAGTTCCTCGCCGCGCATCCGTTCATCGCGACCTACCTCGCGGGCCTGGGCTTCGTCGGCGCGCTGATCGGCTCGGTCGCGCGGCCGCTGGGCGGCTGGATGTCCGACAGGCTCGGCGGCGCGCGCGTGACGCTCGCGGTCTTCCTCGGCGAGGCCGTCTTCACGCTGACGGCGATCATCGGCGTCGCCGAGCACAGCTTCGCGATCTTCTTCGCCTCGTTCATGGCGATCTTCCTGCTGGCGGGCATGGGCAACGGCTCGACGTACCGGATGATCCCCGCGATCTTCAGCGAGCTCGGGCGCAAGGAGGCCGGGGAGCGGGGCCTGGACCCCAAGCGGACGATCCTCGACTACAAGCACCGCGCGGCCGCCGTGATCGGGATCGCCGGCGCGATCGGGGCGTTCGGCGGCTTCCTGATCCAGGTGATCTTCCGCCAGGCGTCGCTCGGCGTATCGGCTGCGGTGAAGGCCGCGCAGACGCCCGCCGAGAAGCTCGCGGTCGCGCAGGCGCAGGCGGACTGGTCGATCCCGGCGCTGTGGGTCTTCCTCGGCGCGTACGTCGTGTTCGCCGGGATGACCTGGTTCTTCTACCTGCGCAAGAGCTTCGCGATCGACAAGGTGCCGAGCCTCGCGCACGCCGCGGTGTAGCGGGTCGGCGGCCTGACGAGCGCTGCCGGGGTGTGACGCGCCCGCGACGCGGACGGCGACGGGTTGCAGGCCACCGGCCGCTGCGCGCTCGCGGTTACGCTTCGCGCCGCGATGAGGCACCTGCCGTCGACCGACGACCGTGAGCATCACGACAGCCGCTCGCGGCTCGTGCGCTTCTGCGCCGGCGTGGCGGACTCGTCGGCGTTCAACCTCGCGATCTTCGCCGTGATCCTGGCGAACGCGGTCGTGCTCGGGCTGGAGACCTACCCGGGCGCGGTGCGCGAGGCGGGCGCGCTGCTGGGCACGCTCAACGAGGTCTTCCTCGGCGTGTTCGTCGTCGAGCTCGCGATCCGGCTGGTCGCGTTCGGGTCGCGGCCGCAGGACTTCTTTCGCAACGGCTGGAACGTCTTCGACTTCCTCGTGGTCTTCGCGTCGCTGGCGCCCGGGCTGCGCGAGAACGCGCTGCTGCTGCGGCTCGCCCGGCTCGCGCGGATCCTGCGCGTGGTCCGGCTGCTGCCGGACCTGCGCGTGCTGATCGTCGCGATCTGGCGCTCGATCCCCGGCGTCTTGTCACTGGTCGTGCTCGCGCTGCTCGTCGTGTTCGTCTACGGCATGGTCGGCTGGACGATCTTCGACGAGCACGCCCCGGAGCAGTACGGAACGATCGGCGAGGCGATGCTGACGCTGTTCGTCGCGCTGACGCTGGAGAACCTGCCCGACCAGCTCGCGCTGGGCCGGGAGCTGTCGGACTGGACGATCCTCTACTTCGTCTCGTACGCGCTGGTCGCCGCGTTTCTGATCTTCAACATCCTGATCGGGGTCGTGATCAACTCGCTCGAGGAGGCGCGCTCGATCGAGCACGCGCGCGAGCGGGCCGACCGCCTCGAGCGCGGGTGCGACCCAGGGCCGACGCTGGAGGAGCGAGTGCTGGCGGTGCGGGAGGCCCTGGACGAGCTCGAAGCGGATCTGACGCGGGGTTAGGGGTCGGTCGCGCTCGTCTGTCGACTGGTGCGCCAGACGCTTCCCGTGTTCGGCGATGTCTTGGCTCTGACCAGTGGGAGCTTGAACGCGACGCGGCGTGGTAGTGGGAGAGGATCGAACGAGAAGGAGCGACATGACGACGGACGTGACGCCGCTGGGCGCGATCGGCCGGGGCCTGGCCGCCGGCGCCGTTGGCACGGCCTTGATGACCGTCGCCCAGGAGCTCTCCGCGAAGCTGCAGGCCTCGCAGGACAGCGCTCAGCAGGGCGACGATCAGCAGGGCGCAGACGAGCAGGACGAGGGAGCGCGGCGAGGTCACGGCGGGCGGGAAGGCTACAACCTGAACTGCGAGGCGGGCTTCCTCGGGCCGCCCGCGGCGATCGTCGCCCGCCGCCCGCGCTCGCGGGCTGGCTCGTCCACCACGGCCTTGACGGTGGCGTGGTACTGGCGTGGCCGCACGCCGAAGAAGTCGGCCAGCTCGGCCAGCGTGGCGATGCCGTGCGCTCGTGCCGCCCGCAGGAGCAGGCGCTCGCGGGCGACCTCGACCGGATCGCCGGACTCGACGGGCGCGTAGACCGGGACGCCGACCTGCTCGGCGAGCACCCGCAGTTGCTTCACCGCCGCCGGTCGCTGCAGGTCGCACGCGACGAGCATCGGCGTCCGGCCCTTCTTTTTCAGCAGCTTTGCCAGCTTCCCGGCGGCGGTGGTCTTTCCCGACCCCTGCAGGCCCGCGAGCATGATCACCGCCGGCGACGCGCTGCCGAGGTCCAGCGGCGCCGACTGCTCACCGAGGATCCGGACCAATTCCTCGTGGACGATCTTGACGACCTGCTGCCC
>JAHWJE010000073.1 GCA_019348575.1 Actinomycetota bacterium
GGGCGCGTGCTGATCGACCGCCCGGCGATCGCGCTGCGCCGCGCCGGCGACGGCGACGACGCGTTCTGGGTCACCGGCGGCGCGCCGGGGTCGTTTCGGGCCGGCCACGACCCGCGCACCTTCGCTCCCGCGGAGCAGGACGCCGAGGAGCGCTACGACGCCGTCGTCGCGACCGTGCCGAGCGACGTGTTCCGGGGCCTGCTCGACGGCGATCTCGCGACCGCGATCGGGGACGACTACCTCGGGCGCCTGGCGGACGCCGAGTACCACACCGCGCTCTGCCTGCTGCTCGAGCTCGACCGCCCGTTCTCGCCGTTCTACTGGACGAACATCGCCGATCCCGAGCTGCCGTTCGTCGGCCTCGTCGAGCACACCAACCTCATCTCGCCCGAGCGCTACGGCGGGCGGCGCTTCCTGTACGTGGCCAACTACCTGGCGCCGGGCGACCCGCTCCTCGCGCTCGGCGCCGACGAGCTGCTGGAGGCCTACCTGCCGGGCCTGCGCAAGGTCCGGCCGCAGTTCTCGCCCGACTGGATCCGCGCGCGCTGGCTGCACCGCGAGCCCGCCGCGCAGCCGATCGTGACGGTCGGCTACCACCGGCGGATCCCGCCGCTGCAGACCGGCGTGCCGGGGCTCGTGCTCGCCAACACGACGCAGATCTATCCCGAGGACCGCGGCACGAACTACAGCGTGCGGCTCGGAGGCGATGCGGCGCGCGCCCTGCTGCAGCGCGCGTAGTGGCCGCGCACGACGTCGCACCACGACGTTCCTGGGCGACCCCTGGTACGCCATCTGCCGAAACCTGGACTTTCGTCGGAGTTTTCCCTCTGACAGACTCAGGCATAACGGGGGTGCCCACCCAACGACACGGGACATCGCCTATGGATGCCTTTTCAATACCGCTCGTCGTCTTCGCCGCCGGTCTCACATGGCTTTTGGTGGCGATCATCCGAGGTTCCTTCGAGGACCCCTACCCGCTGCGGGCGGGGGTGACCTGGGCCGTCACGTGCCCGATCGCCGGACTGCTGTTCGGCGTCGGTCTCGCGCCGCTGGCGCTCATCGTCGGCGTCGTGAGCATGCTCGCGCTCGGCTCGCTCGCCTACTGGTTCCTGGCGACCGAGCCCGACGACACCGAAGACGACGCCCAAGAGCCGGTGGAACCCGACCCGCAGCCGAGCGACGACGACGTCCTCGAGCTGCCCGCGTGGGCGCTGCGGGCCGAGCCCAAGCCCGAACCGAAGTCCGACATCGACTGGGACGCCTTCGATCGCCTCCGCGAGGAGTGGGAGAAGGAGATCGAGATTCCGGCCCCCGAGCCGGAGCGCGAGCTCACTCCCGCCGGCGTCTGAAGCACCTCCGAAGCACGATCTCGCACGGCGCGCAGCACGCGCGCCGTGCGCGATCCTTCTCCCGCCACTACACCCGCGCGGCGGCCCCCAAGACATCGGCGTAGACGCGCCACGTGGCGCGCGCCGCGTCGGCCCAGCTCCACGCCGGCGGCGCCGGAGCGGGGCGCGCCGCCGCCGCGCCCGCCGCGAGCAGGCCCTCGACGTCGCCGACGTCGACGAACGTCGCGCGGTCTCCCAGCACCTCGCGCAGCACCGGGATGTCGGTCGCGACGACCGGCGTGCCGCAGGCCAGCGCCTCGACGGTCGGCAGTCCGAAGCCCTCGTCGTCGGAGGGAAAGACGAGCGCCCGCGCGCCCGAGTAGATCGCCGCGAGGTCGTCGTCGGGGACGTGGCCGGTGAGCGTCACGCCGGGCAGCTCGTGCGCCCACGGCTTCGTCGCGCCGACGAGCACCAGCGGCAGCTCGTGCGGCGCGCGCGCCAGGGCGGCGACGCGCTTGCGCGGGTCGGGCGTCTGCAGCCCGCCGACCCACAGCAGGTACTCCGCGGGCAGCCCGTAGCGGCTGCGCGCCGCGGCGATCTCCTCGGCGCCGCGCTCGTACAGCGCGGGCGCGGGCGCCTCGTGGATCACGACGATCCGCTCGGGGTCGATCCCGACGTGCTCGCTGACCTCCGTCGCGACGATCGCCGTCGGCACGATCACGCGCGCCGAGCGCTGGACGGCGAGGTAGCGCATCCGAAAGCGGATCCCGGTGCGCAGGTACTCGCTGCGGCGCTTGAGCGGGACGACGTCGTGCAGCGTCACGACCTGTGGCCCCGGCGGGCGCAGCAGCGCGCCGTCGATCCAGGGCGAGTGGAAGAGCTCGCCGCGGCGGCGCGGGCGGGGCGCCTCGACGACCTCGTCGCCGGCGGCCGCGGTCTGGCGCAGCGCGTCGAGCAGGCAGCTCGCGTAGCGCCCGATCCCGCGCGGGTCGTGCGCCGGGCGGCTGTCGAACGTCACCCTCATGGCGCCGCCGCCGCCGGCGCGCGCGCCGCCCGCAGCAGGATCGCCTCGACGCGGTCGGCGTAGGCATCGGCGCCGAAGCGCCGCGCGTGCTCGCGCGCGGCGGCGCCCATCGGCTCGCGCCGCGCGAGCACCTCGAGCACCGCTGCGGCGAGCTCGTCGGGACGGCCGGGCGCCACGAGCCGTCCCGTGACGCCGTCGGCGACGACCTCGGCGAGGCCGCCGACGCGCGTCGCCACGACCGGCGTGCCGGCCGCCATCGCCTCGGCGAGCACGGTGCCGAAGGGCTCCTGGCGCGACGGCGCGACGAGCACGTCGAGGTGGCGCATGACCGCGGCCGCGTCGGGCACCCACGGGATGTGCTCGACGTCGGCTGACGCCCGCACCCGCCGCGCGTAGTCGGGCGCGCTGTCGTAGGGGTCGTCGCCGACGAGGACGATGCGCGCGCCCGGTGCGCCGGCGCGGATCGCCGGCGCGGCGCGGACGAGGTCCAGCGGGCCCTTGCGCGGCTCGATCCGCCCGACGAAGCCGACGACCGGACCGGCCGGTGCGCCGCCGGCGTGCGACCCCGGCCCCCATGGCGGCGGGTCGGCGGCCGTCGCGGCGAGGTCGAGCTCGACCGGGCAGTGCACGACGTGGGCGTCGAGTCCCGGGAGCCGATCGGCGACCGCGCCGGAGTCGGCCAGGACGGCGTCGGCGAGCGACCAGAAGCGCGGCACGCGGTCGACGATGTCGTGCACGTGCAGCACGCTGCGGCGGCCGACGAGCGCGGGCAGCAGCCGCCCGGCGACCGTGCCGTTGAGGTAGACGAGGTCGTGCTGCGCGGCGAGGCGCCGCGCCCGCGGGAAGCTCGCCGCCGCGCGCGCGCCGGCGCCGCGCTGCAGGCCGCCGAGGGCGAGCCGCAGGACCGGCAGCCCGGCGTCGTCGAGCGGGCCGGCGGCGGGCGTCGCGAGCGTCACGACGTGTCCGCGCGCGAGCAGCCGGCCGGCCAGCCGCAGCAGCCCGATCTCCGCGCCGCCCGGGTGGGCGACGGCACATACGGCCAGGATCCTCACCCCGCGATCCTCGCAGGAGGCGGGCCGCTGCGAGACTGCGGGCATGGCGAGCGCGCTGCACGACGCGATCTGGGCGGCGGTGCCGGCCGACGCGCAGCCCGAGCGCTTCGCGCTGCGGCGCCGCTTCCTGCTCGACAACGTGCGGGCGGGCGAGACGGTGCTCGACCTCGGCTCCGGCGCGGGCGAGTTCAGCGCCGCGCTGGCGCAGGCGGGTGTGGCCCCCGTCGGCGTCGACGTCGCGCGCGAGGCGCTGCGCCGCGCGGGCGAGCGGGTGCCGGGACTCGACCTGCGCCTCTGGCGCGACGGCGAGCCGCTGCCGCTCGAGGACTGCAGCGTCGACACCGTCTGGGCCGGTGAGGTGATCGAGCACGTCGTCGACGTCGCGCCGTGGCTGTCGGAGGTTCGCCGCGTGCTGCGCCCGCGCGGGACGCTGCTGCTGACCACGCCCCACCACGGACCGCTCACGCTGCTGGCGCTCGCGCTCAGCCCGCGGCGCTTCGCCGAGCACTTCGAGCCGCGCTCAGACCACGTGCGCTTCTTCTCGCCGCGAACGCTGCGCGGACTGCTGCACGACCTCGGCTTCGACGTCGCGCAGCTGCGCGCCACGCGCGCGACGATCCTCGCGCGCGCGATCCGGCGCTAGGACACTGATGCGCGTCCTGCTCGACATGACCTACGCCCGGCGTGGCCCGAGCGGCACCGGCGTCTACATCGAGCGCCTCGCCGCGGCGCTGCGCGCGGAGGGCGTCGACGTCGTCGAGGTCGCCAACCCGCGCCGCGGCGCGCCGGGCGGCGGTCGGGTGTCGTCGGTACGCAACCTCGCCGCCGACGTGCACTGGACCGACGTCGTCCTCCCCCAGCTCGCGCGCCGTCACGAGGCCGACGTCGTCCACCACGGGCTGCCCGCGCACGCCAGCGGCTGCGAGGTCCCGCAGGTCATCACGGTCCACGACCTCGCCTTCGCGCGCCTGCCCGAGCACTTCGCGCCCGCCTTCCGGCGCTGGGCCTCGCTCACCCACCGCCGTGCGGCGCGCGCCGCGGACGCCGTGATCTGCGTGTCGCAGACGACGCGCCGCGACGCGATGGCGCGCTGGGGCCTCGACGGCGCGCGGATCGTCGTCGCCGCACACGGCCCGGGCCAGGAGCTCGACGTGCCGAGCGTCCGCGCCCGGCACTTCCTCTACGTCGGCGACGACGAGCCGCGCAAGAACCTCGCGCTGCTGCTCGAGGCGCACGCGCGCTATCGCGCCCAGGCCGGTGACGAGGCGCTCGACCTGGTCCTCGCCGGCCGCGCGCGCGCGTCACAGGACGGGGTGCGCTGCGAGCCCGACCCCGATCTCGCGACGCTGCTCGGGGGCGCCGCCGCGCTCGTGCACCCTGCGCTGCACGAAGGCTTCGGCCTGACGGCGCTGGAGGCGATGCACGCGGGCGTCCCGGTGATCGCGGCGCGCTCTCCCGGGATCGCGGAGACCTGCGCCGACGCCGTCCTCTATGTCGATCCCTACGACGTGGCCGGCCTGGCCTGCGAGCTCGCCCGCGTCGCCGCGGATCCCGCGCTGCGCGCCGCGCTCGCCGCGCGCGGCGGCGACCGCGCGGCCGGCTTCTCCTGGCGCGCCTCGGCGCGCGCCCACATCGAGGCTTATACGCTGGCGCAGGATGCAGGCTGAGACGCGCGAGACCCCGGCGGGCCGATGAGGGTCGCGATCCTCGGCACGCGCGGCATCCCGGCCTCCTACAGCGGCTTCGAGACGGCCGCCGAGCAGCTCGCCAGCCGCCTCACCCAGCGCGGCCACGAGGTCGTCGTCTACTGCCGCCCGCACGTCGTCGACCGGCGCCTGAAGGAGCACAAGGGCGCGCGCCTCGTGCACGTCCCGGCGGTCCGCAACAAGTACCTGGACACCTTCACCCACACGTTTCTGTCCTCGCTGCACGCCGCGCGGCGGCTGCGGCCCGACGTGGCGCTGTTCTTCATCGCGGGCAACAGCCCGATGTGCCTCGTCACGCGCGGTGCCGGGATCCCGACCGTCATCAACGTCGACGGCCTGGACTCCGACCGTTCGAAGTGGCCCGCGCTCGCCAAGGCCTACCTGCGCTTCGCCGAGCGCAACGCCCCGCGCTGGTCGGACACGGCGATCACCGACTCCCATGCCGTGGCGGAGATCTTCGAGCAGCGCTACGGCCAGCGGATCGGCGTCGTGCCGTACGGCGTCGAGGATCCCGGCCACGAGGGCACCGACACGCTGGACCGCCTCGGGCTGCAGCCGCGCAAGTACGTCCTGTTCGTCGGCCGTCTCGAGCCCGAGAACAACCCGCACGTGCTCGTCGAGGCGTTCAGCCGCATCTCGGCGGCGCGCGCGAGGGGGATGAAGCTCGTCGTCGTCGGCGGAGCGCCCTACGCGCACGACTACATCAAGCAGGTCCAGCGCGCCGGCGATCCGCGCGTGCTGTTCCCGGGCTACGTCTTCGGGCGCGGCTACTGGGAGCTGCAGCGCCACGCCTACCTGTTCTGCGCGCCGACCGAGGTCGGCGGCACGCATCCGGTCATCCTCGAGGCGCTCGCCGCCGGCAACTGCGTGCTCGTCAACGACCACGCGCCCAACGTCGAGACCGTCGGCGACGCCGGGCTGACGTTCTCGGGCAGGGAGGGCGTGCCCTCGCTGACGCGGCAGCTCGAGCGCCTCTTCGACGAGCCCGAGCTCGTCGAGCACTTCCGTGCCCGCGCTCGCGAGCGCGCACGGCGCTATTCGTGGGACGCCGTGACCGACGAGTACGAGGAGCTGCTCGTCAGCGCGCGCCAGATGGGCGGCCACGGATCGCTGCCACCCGAGTTCGTCGACGGCGCCGCGACGCCGGTCGCCGGGGCGCGATGAGCTACTCGACCGCCGCTGCCCGCCAGGACCTGCTCGCCGCCGTCGGCGACGCGATCGACGATCTGGCGCGCGCCCTGGCGGCGCTGGGCGCGGCCTACGAGCTGCTCGACGAGCACAAGGCCGAGGAGCTCGAGGTCGGGCTCTTCGGCCCGGTCCAGGTTGCGTACGGTCGCGCGCGGCGCACGTACGGCGACTTCGCCCGTCGCCACGGGCTGGCGCCGCGCGCGTTCACGCCGGCGACGCCCGGCGCCCCCTCGGGCGGGCTGAAGGGCTACGTCGACGACATCGTCGGGGCAGTCGCGAGCGCCGACGCAACGCTCGCGACGCTGCAGGACTCGATGCTGCCGGTCGAGGTCGGCGACGCGGAGCTGCGCGCCGGCCTGGCCGACGTCCGCGAGCTCGTCGCGGACGTGGTCCGCGACTGGGCGCGCCGCTCTAAGGCAGATGCCAGGCTGGAGCTGCGTGGACCCGCCGGTGGTTCGTTCACCGCAGGAGCCGGAACATCGCGTCTGGTTGCGGACGCCGTCGAGTTCTGCCGGGTTCTCAGTGGACGTGGTTCGGCCGATGCGTTCGAGATCGAGGTCGTCGAGCAGGAGTCGCGTTCGGCCGAGCAGCTCGCACGCTTCGCTCTGGAGGAAGCTTCGCCGAGCGTCCGCCGGACGATCCAGATCGCCCATCGCACCTTGCTGAGGTTCCAGGTTGGCCCAGCCTCGTCTCGCGACCACATCCTGGGCTTGACCATCGTCACGTCGCGGCCTGATGTCGTTGTGCTCGAAGGGGTCTCGCACATACTGCGCGCTGTCATCGTCGTGAAGAAGACCGAGCCGCGGCGGCTGCTCATCTCGACCTACGTCTTCTACCTGCGCCCCGCGGTAGCCGGCCTCCTGTTGAAGATCGTTGGGCCAGTTCACCGCAGGATCGCTCCTTACCTGCTGGAGCGGACCGCGTTCACGAAG
>JAHWJE010000074.1 GCA_019348575.1 Actinomycetota bacterium
AGCGCCACGGCAGCTCGATCGCCCGCGTGAGCCCGATCCGGGGACCGACGACGAGCGCCGGCGGCTCGCTGCGCCCGGGCGGTGGCGGTCCCAGCTCGATCGGGCCGCCCCCGAGCAGCGGCGTCGCGTCGAGGTCCAGGCCGATGCCGAGCGCCTGGGTCAGCTTGCCCGGGCCCGAGCAGAGATCGGTCAGCGGCTCGCGTCCGCGCCGCTCGCGCATCCGGTCTGCGCCGGCGAGCGGCTCGAGCGCGCGGATCAGCACGGCGGCCCCGACGCCTTGGGGCTCGACGACGACGTTCAGCAGGGCGTGGATCCCGTAGGAGCGGTAGACGTACGCGATCCCGGGCGCCTGGAAGAGCGTCCTCGTGCGCGGCGTGACGCCGACGAACGCGTGGCAGGCCGGCTCGGCCTCGTGGTAGGCCTCCGTCTCGACGATGACGCCGCTCGTGTCGCCGTGGGCGATCGTGCAGCCGACGAGCGCCCGCGCGGCCTCGACGACCGGCATCTGCAGCGCGCGGACGTGGCGGTCGTCGCTCACGCCGCGGCGGACGCGAGCGCGCTGCGCGCGGCGGCGAGCTGCTCGCGCACGCGGGCGAGCGCGGTCCCGCCGACGCTCACCTTCGACTCGAGCCACGAGCGCTGCGCCAGCAGCTCGCGGAAGGCCGTGGGATCGAGCTCGTCAGACGCCGCCGCCAGCTCCTCGTCGGTCAACTGCCCGAGCGAGCGGCCGGAGTCGACCGCGAGGCGAACGAGCCCCGCCACGATCCCGTGAGACGCGCGAAACGGGACGCCCCGCGTGACGAGGTGGTCGGCGACGTCGGTCGCGGCGAGCAGGTCGTCGGCGGCGGCGGCGGACATCCGCTCGGCGTGAAACCGCGCGCCGCGGATCATCCCGGTGGCGGCGGCGAGGCAGAGGTCGAGCGTGTCGACGGTGTCGAACAGGTGCTCCTTGTCCTCCTGCAGGTCCTTGTTGTAGGTCAGCGGCAGCGCGTGCATGACGCCGTGCAGCGCGCCGAGGTGCGCCACGATCCGCGGCGCCTTCGCGCGCAGCAGCTCGGCGGCGTCGGGATTCTTCTTCTGCGGCATGATCGAGGAGCCCGACGTCCAGGCGTCGGGCAGCGTGACGAAGCCGAACTCCTCGCTTGACCACAGCACGAGCTCCGCGCCGAGGCGGCTGAGGTGCGTGGCGCAGGTCGCGGCGGCCGCGAGGTAGTCCAGGACGAAGTCGCGGTTCGATACGGCGTCGATCGAGTTCGGGGCGACGCGCGCGAAGCCGAGCTCGGCGGCGACGGCCTCGCGGTCGGTCTCGAAGTTGACGCCCGCGAGCGCGCCGGCGCCAAGCGGCAGCGCCGCCGTCTGGGCCTCGGTGAAGGCGAAGCGCGCGCGGTCGCGCAGCAGCATCCAGACATAGGCGAGCAGGTGGTGCGACAGGTAGACGGGCTGCGCGCGCTGCAGGTGGGTGTAGCCCGGCAGCGGCCAGTCGAGGTGCGCCGCGGCGGCATCGACCAACGCGTGGGCGAGCGCGTCGACCGCGCGCGCGGCGTGCCCCGCCGAGTCGCGCGTGAAGAGGGCGACGTCGGTCGCGACCTGGTCGTTGCGCGAGCGCGCCGTGTGGAGCTTGCCGCCGACGGCGCCGGCGATCTGCGTCACCCGTCGCTCGATCGCCATGTGGATGTCCTCGTCACCGTCGTCGAAGGCGAAGGCGCCGTCGACGAGCTCGCCCTCGACGACGTCGAGGGCGGCGAGCAGCGCGTCGCGATCGTCCTCGCCGATGATGCGCTGCGCCGCGAGCATGCGGGCGTGCGCGCGCGACTGCGCGATGTCGTGGTGCCACAGGCGCCGATCGAAGGACAGCGACGCGTTGAGGCGTGCGAAGACGGGGTCCTGCGGCTCGGAGAAGCGCGACATCGCGGGGCGAGTCTAGATCCAACCCGCCCGCGCGCCCCCGCCCGCCGCGCCACTACCCTGCCCGCGATGGCCGCTCAGCGGTACCCGCAGGAGGACTACTCCCGGCCGCCGGGCTCGATCGAGATCGTGCTCGTCCGCCACGGCGCGTCCGAGGCCGCCGTCGACGGCCAGCCGTTCGAGCTGCTCGAGGGACAGGCCGACCCGCCGCTGTCGCCGGCCGGCGAGCGCCAGGCGCAGGCGGTGGCGGTCCATCTGGCGCGCGAGCCGTTGTCGGGGCTGTTCGTCACGCCGCTGCGCCGCACGGCTCAGACCGCGGCGCCGCTGGCGGCGGCGACCGGTCTCAGACCGGTCGTGGTGCCCGAGCTGCGCGAGGTCCATCTCGGCGAGCTCGACGGCGGCGCGTTCCGGATCGCCGTGCAGCGCGGCGATCCGCGCATCGCCGAGGTCTTCGCGCAGCAGCGCTGGGACGTCATCCCAGGCGCCGAGACGATGGAGGCTCTCGCGCAGCGCACGAGCGCCGGGATCGAGCGGATCCTCGCCGGGGTGCAGCCGGGCGCGACGGTCGCGGCGGTCGTGCACGGTGGCGTCATCGGCGAGCTGTGCCGGCAGGTCAGCGGCAGCCGTCCCTTCGCCTTCGTGCACGCCGACAACGGCTCGCTGTCGCGGATCGTCGCGCTGCCCGACGGCCGCCGCTGGGTCCGCACGTTCAACGAGGGCGCGCATCTGCGCGCGTGAGCTCAGACGAAGCTCGGAGCCCTACCGCCCCAGCACCTCGCGCAGCGCCAGCGCGACGCGCTGCACCTGGCCTTCGCTGAGCTCCGGGAAGAACGGCAGCGCAACCGAGCGCGCGGCGACGTCCTCGCAGACGGGGAACTCGCCCTCACGGTGCCCGAAGGTCTCGCGGTAGTACGTCATGAGGTGGATCGGGGGCAGGTAGGGCTTGGACTGGACGCCGCGCTCGCGCAGCCCGCGGATCGTCGCGTCGCGGTCGGCCCCGCGCGGCAGCTGGACGACGAAGACGAACCAGCCGCGCTTGTCGCTGCCGGCGGAGTCCTCGCACGGCAGCTCGAGCCCGTCGATCCCCGCGAGCGCCGCGCGGTACAGCCCGGCGGCGCGGGCGCGACCGGCGAGCATGTCGTCGAGACGGTGCAGCTGCGCGATCCCGAGCGCGCAGGCGAGGTCGCTCAGGCGGTAGTTGAACCCGAGCCGGTCATGGTCGAGCCAGCCCATGTCGGGCGCCCGACCCTGGTTTCGCTCGGAGTCGATCTGCTCCTTGGTCGCCGCGTCGCCGGTCGTGACCATGCCGCCCTCGCCGGTCGTCAGCTGCTTGTTGGCGTAGAAGCCGAAGACCGCGGGATGGCCGCGCCCGCCGACGGGGGTCCCGTCGGCGTGGACCGCGCCGAGCGCCTCGCAGGCGTCCTCGACGATCGGCAGGCCGAGGCGCTCGAAGGCGGGCAGGTCGGCCGGGTAGCCGAAGATGTGGACCGGAAGCAGCGCCGTCGTGCGGGAGCTGACGGCGGCAGCGGCCGCCTGCGGATCGAGGTTCAGCGTGCGCGGGTCGATGTCCGCGAAGACGGGCCGCGCGCGCTCGAAGACCGCGGCGTTGGCGCTGGCCACGAAGGAGAACGGGGTCGTGACGACCTCGTCGCCGTCGCGCACGCCGGCGGCGCGCAGCGCGAGGTGCAGGCCGGCGGTGCCACTGGAGACCGCGCAGGCGTGGGGAACGCCGAGCCGCGCTGCGAAGGCCTGCTCGAACGCCGGCACGCGCGGCCCGAGCGAGAGCTGACGCGAGCGCAGGACCTCGAGCACGGCGGCCTCCTCGGCCTTGCCGAGCACGGGTCGCGCGAGCGGGATCTCGTCGATCGCCGGTCCGGCGCTCATCGGCTGCGAGCAGCTGCGCCGCGCACGCGGCTGGGCTGCTCGGCGTACTCCAGGGAGTCCACGAGCGCGACCCACGAGGCCGCGATCAGGTTCGTCGAGACGCCGATCGAGCCCCACGTCTGCTCGCCGTCGGTGGCGTCGATCAGCACGCGGATCGTCGCGTCGGAGCCCTTCGTCTCGTCGAGGATGCGGACCTTGAAGTTCGTCAGCCAGGTGTCGGCGAGATGCGGGTGCGCCTCGGTGATGACCGCGCGCAGCGCCGCGTCGAGGGCGTGCACCGGGCCGTTGCCCTCGGCATAGCTGACGAAGCGCTCGCCGTCGACCCAGATCTTGATCGTCGCCTCGGTCCTGACCTCGCCGTCGGCGTGCTGCTCGGCGGTGACGCGCCAGGACTCGAGCCGGAACAGCGGGTGGTAGTCGCCCGACTCCCTGCGCAGCAGCAGCTCGAACGACCCGTCGGCGGCCTCGAACTGGTAGCCCTCGTGCTCGAGCGCCTTCATCCTCGCGAGCACCCGGGCGGTCGTCGCCGGGTCCAGATCGAGGCCCGCGCGCTCGGCCTTGTCGGCGACGGTGCCCTTCCCCGACAGCTCGGAGATCAGCAGGTCGCGGCGGTTGCCGACGAGCGCCGGGTCGATGTGCTCGAACGTCGTCGCGTCGGCGCGGATGCCGGCCGCGTGCAGGCCCGCCTTGTGCGCGAACGCGTTCTTTCCGACGTACGGCTGGCTGGCCTCGGGCTGGCGGTTGAGCAGCTCGTCGGTGAAGTGCGCGATCGGGGTCAGCAGGCGCAGCTGCTCGTCGGAGACGACGCGATGGCCCATCTTCAGCTGCAGGTTGGCGATGATCGTGACGAGGTTCGCGTTCCCGGTGCGCTCGCCGATGCCGTTCATCGTGCCCTGCACCTGGGTCGCCCCCGCCTCGACGGCCATCAGCGTGTTGGCGACCGCGCAGCCGCTGTCGTCGTGGCAGTGGATGCCGAGCGGCACGCCCGGCAGCGACGCGGCGACGTCCGCGACCGCGATCGCGATCTGGCTCGGCAGCGACGGCCCGTTGGTGTCGCACAGCGCGAGGCGCTCGGCGCCGGCGGCAGCGGCCGCACGCAGGCAGTCGATCGCGTAGCCGCGGTCCTCGCGCAGCCCGTCGAAGAGATGCTCGGCGTCGAAGATCACGCGCTTGCCCTGCGAGACGAGGAAGGCGACGGACTCGGCGATCATCGCGAGGTTCTCCTCGCGCGAGACGCGCACGACCTTCTCGACGTGGTTGATCGACGTCTTGCCGACGATCGTGCAGATCGGCGCGAAGCACTCGGCGAGCACCCGCAGCCCGGCGTCCTCGTGCGCGGCGGCGCCGCGCCGGCGGGTCATGCCGAAGGCGGCGATCGCCGCGTGCGCCAGCGGCTCGTGCTCGAGCCGCCTGAACAGCTCGGCCTCCTTCGGGTTCGACGACGGAAAGCCGGCCTCGACGACGTCGACGCCGAGCTCGTCGAGGCGGTGCACGAGGCGCACCTTCTCCTCGGCGGTGAGCGACATGCCGCCGCCGCCCATGCCGTCGCGCAGCGTCGCGTCGTAGAGCTCGATCCGGCTCACGTCGGGCAGATCTCGATCAGCCGACCTTCGCGGCCGCGCGCGCGGGCACCGGGTCAAGCCAGTCGCGGTAGCGCTCGTCGCGGCCCAGCAACGCGTTCTCGAATGCGCTCTGCACGGCGCGCGTGAGCTCGCCGGGCGTGCCGTCGCCGATCGTGTGGTCGTCGATCTCGCGGACGGGCACGAGCTCGGCCGCCGTGCCGGTCATGAAGACCTCGTCGGCGAGGTACAGCTCGGCGCGCGCGACGTCGCGCTCGATGACCTCGATGCCGAGGTCGCGCGCGATCTGCATCGCCGACTTGCGGGTGATGCCGTCGAGGATCGAGGACGCCGCGGGCGGCGTGACGATCCGGCCCTCCCAGACGACGAAGATGTTCTCGCCGGTGCCCTCGCAGACGCGGCCGTGGTCGTCGAGCAGGATCGCCTCCTCGTAGCCCGCCTTGAGCGACTCGATCTTCGCCAGCACGCTGTTGAGGTACTGACCCGACGCCTTGGCGCTCGGGATCAGCGACTCCGGGCTGATCCGCCGCCAGCTCGAGACCTTCGCGCGGATGCCCTTGCTCTTGCCCTCCTCGCCGAGGTAGGCGCCCCACTCCCAGACGGCGATCGTGACGTCGACCGGCGCCTCCAGCGGGTTGAGGCCCATCTGCCCGTACCCGCGAAAGGCGATCGGCCGGATGTAGCAGGAGCGCAGGCCGTTGCGACCGATCAGCTCGTGCGTCGCCGCACGCAGCGCTTCGACGTCGTAGGGCAGCGGCATGTAGTACAGCTCCGCGGAGCGGCCGAGGCGCTGCAGGTGCTCGCGGTGGCGGAAGACCGCGGGCCCGAGCTCGCTGTCGTAGCAGCGGATCCCCTCGAAGACGCCCGTGCCGTAGTGCAGTCCGTGGGTGAGCACGTGAACCTTCGCGTCCTCCCAGGCGACGAACTCCCCGTTCATCCAGATGAGGTCCGCTTGCTTCACTGAAGACTCCTAGAGGTTGTCGAGAACGGCTCGCGTGGCCTCGGCCGTAGTCGCTTCACCGCCGAGGTCGCGCGTGCGCCGCGCCAGCGCAACCCAGTGCGAGGGCTCGAGGTCGGGCAGCGCCTGGACCTCCGCCGACGAGGTCGCCCGGCCGCCGGTCACCACCTGGCCGGCGGTGTCGACCACCACGAGGAACGGCGCGGACCGCACGTGGAAGGCGTCGAACGTCGACCGTGAGGCGTCGTCGAGCTCGACCAGCGCCACCTGGACGTCGCCTGCGCCCGGCACCCGAGCCTCGACGGCCGCCCGGAGTCCCTGGCAGCCGGTGCAGGTGGGGGCGAGGAAGGCGACCAGCGTGCGCCTGGCCTGCTCGTAGCGCACCCCCTTCACGGGCGGCGCCGCGGTGCCCGGTCGGGGGCCCTGGCGTCCGGCGGGCAGGCCGGTCCCACCCGCTCGCCGGCGCAAGACCGCCAGCCCGCCGGCGCCGGCGGCGGCAACGAGGGCCACCCCGGAGACAGCTGCCGGGCCGGGCACCGTCGGGCCCGAGGCGAACGCCGCCACGACCGCGGCCAACGTGAGGAGGCCGTTGCGGGCCACGTCGACGCCGCTCACCGGTGCCGGCCGTGAGGTGCCGAAGCAGCCACAGCCGCCGGCCTCCCCCCGCCCCAGCGACCGCACCAGGAAGGTCGTGAACCCGGCGAGCACGGCGAGCGCGGCCGGCGCCATGGCACCGGACAGCGCCGCGCGCAACGCCGTTGCGAGCGCTGCCGCCGGCGTGACGGCCGCTGCGAGGCGCAGCCAACCGGGCAGCGCGTCGAGCGGAAACACGACCCCGCTGACGAGTAGGAGCACGACGAACAGGCCGTTGGCCGCC
>JAHWJE010000075.1 GCA_019348575.1 Actinomycetota bacterium
GCGGCGACGTCAAGCAGCTCTACATGGACTGGCTGCGGTCCTACCGGCCCGATCTCGTGCCGCTCTACGAGAGGCTCTACGCGCGCGGCGCGTACGCCGCGCCCGAGGAGCGCAAGCGGCTCGCGGCGCTGCTCCGGCGGCCCGGCATGCCGCCGCCGAGCCGCTTTCGCGTGCGCGACCGCGAGGAGATCGACGCCGAAGCACAGCGGCAGCCAGAGCCGCCGGCGCAACGGCGATCGGCGGAGGTGCAGACGACGCTCTTCTGAACCTTCAGCGCTTGCCGAGCTGGCCGGTCTCGAACTGCTGCGCGAGGGCGTCTCCGCCGGACCTGCGTGTGACACGGGCCGCGGTCTCGGGAGCGACGCCGCCGAAGAGCGAGCCGAGCTTCAGACCGATCGGCGCCACGTCGATCTCACCGCGATTGCGCTCGATCGCGCGTAGGGTCGCCTCGGCGACCTCCTCGGGCGACTTCGTCCCGACACCGAACGGCAGCTTGACGCCGGCGTCGGCGAACATCCCGGCGTCGCGGATGAAGCCGGGGAAGATCGTCGAGACGCCGACGCCCGTGCCGTGCAGCTCGGCGCGCATCGCGCCGCCGAAGCCGCGCAGGCCGTACTTCGTCGCGTTGTACAGCGAGCTGCCCGCGGTCGCGGTCTTGCCCGAGAGCGACGACATGAAGACGATGTGGCCGCAGCCGCGCTCGACCATGTGCGGGGCGAGCGCGTGCGTGAGGATGATCGGCGCGTGCAGGTTCACGCGCAGCGCGCGTTCGATCTGCTCGTCGTCGTAGGTCTGCAGCCGCCCGGACGCCGGGACGCCGGCGTTGGCCACGAGGATGTCGACGTCGGTGTGCGCCGCCGCCAGCTCGCGCACGGCATCGCGATCGGACAGGTCCGCCGGCGCGACCTCGGCGCCGATCTCGCTCGCCAGCGCGGCGAGCACGTCGCCGCGGCGACCGGACAGCACGAGGCGCGCGCCCGCGGCTGCGAGGCGGCGGGCGATCGCGTGGCCGAGACCACCCGTCGCCCCGGTGAGCAGGACCGTCCGTGCGCCGACGTTCATGGCGCGAAGCCTACGACGCGAAGACGGCGACGGTCGCCGTGAAGCCGTGCAGGAAGTTCTCGCCGCCGACCGGCCCGATCTCGCCCGCCGCGAAGAAGCCGGCCGTCGGGACGTTGCCGAGCGACCCGGCCAGCGCCGTCGCGTCGTGGTCGGGGACGCCGAACATCCCGCGCCCGCGGCCGTTGCAGGTGAACATCAGCGCCCCCGCGGGCGCGTCGGAGCCCAGCGCCTGGCGGCGCAGCGCGAGCGCCTCGTGCAGGTCGCGATCGGCCGACCTGGCATCGCGCGCGTGCACCCGAACGACCTGGCCCTCCTCGATCGTCGCGCCGACCGCGATCGTCCCGGTGTCGGGATCCCCGCCGAGCACGCTGCGCACGAGGAAGTCGCCGTGCTGGTGATCGCTCTGGCCACGCTCGACGACGATCCCCAGCAGCATCCCCTCCGCGAGCATCTCGCGCTCGGCGGCGTCGAGGCGGTCGAGCACCGCGCGCAGCGCGCCCAGCGCGGGCCGTCCGGCGAGCTCCTTGATCAGCCGCCCCTCGCCGGCGGTGATCGTCAGCTCCGGCCCGATCGGCGTCGCGCCCTGCGAGACGCAGGGCAGCAGCTCGACGCCGTCGAAGCGCACGCCCACGGCGCCGCCGGGAACGACGCGCTCGCCCAGGAACAGCGCCGCCTGGCCGCGCAGCGTCCGCACGCTCGAGATGCCGCCCAGGACCGGCACGCCCGGCGAGCGCTCGGCGAGCTCCGACAGGACCGCGTCGGTCGGAAACGAGTAGGGGTCGGGCAGCAGGATCGCACCGCCCGCGCCCTGCAGGTCCGGCACGCCCGTGATCGCGACACCGTCTTCGACCTCCGTCACCTCGGCGTGGAACGGCGACGCGATCCCGTTCTCGAACGCGGCGGCCCAGACGGCGACGGCGGTGCCGCCCTCGATCTCGCGCCCGTCGCCGACGACGCCGCCCGCGCCGCAGCCGACCAGCACGTCCGGCTGCAGCGCGTCGTGGACGCCCTCGAGCGTCGCCTCGGGCGCGGCGAGATGCGCTCCGCACGCGAACACGGCCGCAAGGTCGATGCTCCTGCCGCGCAGCTCCGCGGCGACCTTCGCCGCGGCCTGCGCCGCACCGGCGCGCGGATCCGCTGCGGTCGAGAGCCCAGACGCGATGCGCACGCTCATGGCCTTCGGAAGATACTCCTCGGGGCTGCGCCCATACTGGCGTTCGTGTCGTCAAACGTGCTCGCGCTCTTCGGTCCGACGGGCGTCGGCAAGACCGACGTCGCGCTCGCCCTGGCCGACCGGATCCGCGCTCGCGGCGGGCGACCGGTCGCCGTCGCCGCCGACGCGCTGCAGGTCTATCGAGGCCTGGAGATCCTGACCGGCGTTCCCGACGAGGCGCAGCGCGCGCGGCTCGAGCACCGCCTCGTCTCCTTCCTGCCGATCGGCGCGCGCTTCTCGGTCGGCGACTACGCGCAGCTCGCGCACGCCGAGATCGACGGGCTGCTCGCCGAGCAGGCGACGCCGATCGTCGTCGGCGGCACGGGCCTGTATCTGCGCGCGGCGCTCGGCGAGCTCGCGCTGCGCCCGCCCCCGCCGCCGGGCCTGCGGGAGCACTGGCAGGCCGAGCTGCGCGCGCGCGGGCCGCAGGCCCTGCACGCCGAGCTCGCACGCGCGGCGCCGTGGGCGGCGCAGGCGATCGACCCGCGCGACCGCCAGCGGATCGTCCGCGCGCTCGAGCTGCACGCCCAGGGCGCGCTCGAGCCCCCTTCGAAGACCAGCCAGCTGTGGACGAGCGACACGCGTCACCCGACGCGGCTCGTCGGCCTCGTCCGTGACCGGGAGGAGCTCTATGCGCGCATCGAAGAGCGCGTCGACGCGATGGTCGCGGCGGGTGCGATCGAGGAGGTGCGCCGCGCGCACGCGGCGGGCGCCTCGCCGACCGCCCGCGTCGCGCTCGGATTCGAGGAGCTGCTGGCGGGCGACATCGATGCGATGAAGCGCCGCACGCGCAACTACGCTCGCCGCCAGCTCACATGGATGCGCAAGCTGCCCGACATCGAGATCGTCGACACGACCAGCCAGGATCCGGAGCGCGTCGCGGCCCTCATAGACTCCCCGCCCGCATGACCGCGATCGCCTTCGAGAAGTGGCAGGCGCTCGGCAACGACTACCTCATCTTCGAGGAGCGCTCGCTGCCGTACGCCCTCACACCGGCGCGCATCCAGCGCATCTGCGACGTCCACAGCGGCGTCGGATCGGACGGCGTCCTGCTGCTGTCCGAACCCGACGAGGCCGGCTTCGTCGCACGGCTGCGGATCTTCAACCCCGACGGCTCGGAGGCCGGGCTGTCGGGCAACGGGGCACGCGAGGCCGTCATGTTCCTGCGGCGCAACGGCTGGACCGACAGCGATCGCTTCTCGATCCAGACCGGCGCGGGCGAGATCCGCCCGTACATCACCGGGCCGGACACGTGCACGCTGGACATGGGCCGAGCGCGCACCTCGTCGGAGGACTTTCCCTCGGGCGACGCCGACGGCACGGGCGAGCTCGTCGCGGACGGGCGCACGTGGCGCTTCCAGCACGTCCAGGTCGGAAACCCGCAGTGCGCGATCCACCACCCCGACCTCGCCGAGCTCGAGCAGCTCGACCTCGGCGCGATCGGCCCGGCGATCGAGCGCCACGCGCTCTTTCCCAACCGCACGAACGTCTCCTGGCACGCCGAGCTCGAGCCCGGCGTCATTCGCGCGCGGATCTTCGAGCGGGGCGGGGGGGAGACGATGTCCTCCGGGACCGGTGCCTGCGGCGCCGCGGTCGCCTACGTCCTTCGCGGCGGCGACTCGCCCGTGACCGTCCGCCTCGACGGCGGCGAGCTGACGGTCGACGTCGCCGAGGACCTGCACTTCGACCTGACCGGATGGGCGCGTCCCGTCTACCGCGGCGAGCTCGCCGCCGACTTCTGCACCGAACTGGAGAACCTGTGAAGCCCAGCAAGCGCCTGGACCTGATCCCGCCCTACCTGTTCGCCGAGCTCGAGCGCAAGATCGCCGCCAAGCGAGCGGCCGGCGTCGACGTCATCTCGCTCGGGATCGGTGATCCCGACCGGCCGACACCGGCGCTGATCGTCGACGCGATGCGCGAGGCCGTCACCGAGCGCGAGACGCACCGCTACCCGTCCAACCGCGGGCGACAGGACTTCCGCGAGGCCGTCGCGGACTTCTACATGCGTCGCTTCGGCGTCGAGCTCGATCCCGCGACGCAGATCATGCCCGCGATCGGCGCCAAGGAGTGCATCTTCAACCTCAACCTCGCGTTCCTCGACGCGGGCGACGCGGCGCTCAGCGCCGACCCCGGCTATCCGGTCTACACGGGGGGGCCGCTGCTGGCGGGCGGCGATCCGGTGCTCATGCCGCTGCTGCCCGAGCACAGCTTCATGCCGAACCTCACGTCGATCTCCGACGCCGACCGCGCCCGCGCGAAGCTCATGTTCTTCAACTACCCCAACAACCCGACCGGCGCGGTCGTGCGGCCGGGGTTCTTCGAGGAGGTCGTCGACTACGTCGGCGGCACCGACATCCTCGCCGTGCACGACAACGCGTACTCGGAGACGACGTACGACGGCTATCGCGCGCCGTCGTTTCTTGCGACGCCCGGCGCCAAGGACGTCGGCGTCGAGGTCTTCTCGTGGTCCAAGGGCTACAACATGACCGGCTGGCGCTGCGCGGCGATCGTCGGCAACGGCGAGGCGATCGAGCACTACTGGCGCCTGAAGACGAACGTCGACTCGGGCCTCTTCGAGGCCGTCCAGCTGGCCGGGATCGCCGCGCTCAGCCCGGACGGCGACGGCGACGTCAGGGAGATGAACGCGCTCTACGCGCGCCGGCGCGACCTCGTCGTCGACGCGCTGCGCGCGATCGGCGTCGACGTCAGGCCGCCGAAGGGCACGATCTACATCTGGGCGCCCGTGCCCGCCGGCTTCGAGACCGCCGCGGGATACTGCGAGCACGTGCTCGAGGAGGCCGGCGTGGCGATCTCGCCGGGCGGCGCGTACGGCCCCAACGGCGAGGGCTTCTTTCGCATCTCGCTGACGACGCCCGACGCCAGGCTGCTGGAGGCCGTCGAGCGGCTGGGCCGGCTCGCAGGCTGAGGCGGAGCGCGCGCGGGTCGCATCATGCGCTACTGCGGCGTCGACGTCTCGGGGAATCCCGGCAACCAGCAGCTCTGCACGCTGCACGAGCGGCGCGGAAGCGAAGGATCGGGGATCGAGCTCGTCGCGACGTTCTACGTGCCCGGCAGCGTCGAGTCCGTCGCGCGGACCGTGCTCGGCTTCGGCGGCGAGGCGGTCGCGGCCGTCGACGCACCCTCGGGACACCGCCTCGACCTGCTGGCGCCCGGCGCTCCGCTGCGTGAGGAGCTCGGCCTGCCCGACGGGCGCTACGAGCGCCACCGCGTCTGCGATGCGCTGCTCTTTCGCCGCCGGCTGCCGCTGTACCCGGTTCCGTCGGCCAGCCAGGCGCTCGCCAACTGGGAGCGCTGGATCGGCGTCGGCTTCGAGCTGTTCGCCGCGCTCGCACCGCTCGGGCTCTACCGGCCGGACGCAGGCGGCGCCCTCGAGGGCACGATCGACCACGGCGCGCTGCGCTTCGGGCGCCTCTGCGAGACCTATCCCGACGCCGTCTTCTGCTCGATGATCGGCCACCGGCCCTCCCCGAAGCGAACGCCGTGGGGGCTGCAGCAGCGGATCGCGGCGCTGCGGCTGCGCGGCGTCGTCGACGCCGACGGCGGGCTCTGGCACCGCACGCTCGACGAGCTCGACGCCTGCGCCGCGGCGTACGCCGCCTACGCGCTCGCGGCCGGCGGCTGGGGAACGTGGGTCGGTGACCCGCGCGAGGGGGTCATCGTGCTGCCCGTCGCCGAGCTGCTGCCGCGCTATGACCCGCTGCCGCCACCGGCACGCGCGCCGCTGGCCTGAGACGGGTCATGACGAGGCCGGATCGCAGCCCGCGCGGGATCGGGGCAGCGCGCCGCTCAAGGGGTGAGCCGGTAGAAGCGGTAGAAGTCGTGTTCGATCGGCAGGACCTCGACGTTGCCGAATCCGGCCTCCTCGGCGTACTGGCGAAGGGTTCCGGCGCGCATCACCGTGCCGGTCCCCGCGGCACCTTCCCCGATCATCCCGACGGGAAGGCAGTGAAGGATGCTGAAGCCGTAGTAGAGGCGCTCGATCTCGTCGCACGGCGGGTCGAACTCGTCGGGCACGCGCTCGTCGCCGACGATCACCACGCCTCCGTCGGCGAGCAGCGCGCGGCACGCCTGCAGGACCCGCACGGGGTAGGACATGTCGTGCAGAGCCTCGTGGATGTAGACGAGGTCATAGCGCCCGGCCAGCTCCTCGTCGGCGGCGTCGCGCAGGTGGAAGGCGACCCGGTCCCCGAGCCCGCTCTCGGCCAGGTGGCGCCGCGCCGCCTCGATCGAGGCCGCGTCCATGTCGATCCCGTCGACGCGGACCTTCGGATACCCGCGCGCGATCGCGAGGCTCGAGCGCCCCTCGCCGCAGGCGACGTCCGCGACGCGCGCCGGCGGGTCGGCCAGCAGCCGCTCGTGCACGTCCGGGACCGCCTTCAGCCACTCCCCGACCAGCAGCTTGTCGAACATCGGCCGCGTGAACCGGGCCTGTCCCTCGTGCAGGTCGCTGCCGTAGCGCGCGTACGGCACGCCGTCACCGCTGCGAAAGGCGTCCAGCACCGCGTCGATCGGCTTGACGCATGCGACGACGAGCTGGCTGATCGGCGTCATGTAGTTGAGGCTCGTCTCGTCGAGCAGTGCCTCGTCGTGGCCAGCGGGCAGGTGGTAGCGGCGCTCCGTGGCGCCCACGCCGGAATCGTCGACCACGAGGATCCCGCCGGCCGCCTGCTGTTCGAGCCACTCGCGCACGTAGCGCTCGTGCGTCTCGGTGATCTCGGCGAGCTCCTTCGAGGAGAGCGCTCCGCGATCCGACAGTGCCCTATAGAGGCCGAGCCGGTCACCGAGGTAGACACCGAGCACCTCCATGGCTCCGAGCGCCGACTGGAACAGACGCTCGACGAGCGCTTCGCGCCTGGACGCCGCTGCCTCCGTGGCCGGCTCGGGGATAGTCGGGCTCATAA
>JAHWJE010000076.1 GCA_019348575.1 Actinomycetota bacterium
CCTGCGCGCCCGTGGGCTCGATGCCGGTGCATTGATCCTCCCGGAGCGGCACTGGGCGGCTGACCCGGTGGGGTATTACGGCGAGGTTGCGGCAACGCTGCGGCGGCGCGAGTTGGTCGGGGCGGCGGCGCAGCTGCAGCAGGAGCTCGGGCTCGGCTGGAAAGACGTAGGCGAGGAGGGCAGCGCGCAGGGGAAGCTGGTGAGGCGCGTGGATCTTGCGAGCGGCCGATTTGCGCTGCTCTCCGACAGTCTCGAATTCTCGCTTGTCCCTTGGCGGCCGGAGATGGAGCAGCGGATCGGGCGTGAGCTGTCGGTGCGGGTGCGCGGCGGCGACTTCCTGCGCCCGGCCGGCGAGCGGCTCGAGCACTTCGAGACCGAGCGCCGTCGCAAGGACGGCTGCCTGGTCCCCGTGTCGGTCACCGCCTCGCCGATCCTCGACCGGTCGGGCGTCGTGCGCGGCGCGTCGATCGTCGCGCGCGACATCTCCGAGCGGCTGCGCGGCGAGGCCGAGCGCGCCGAGCGCCGTGGCGACCTCGAGGAGGCGCTGCGCCTGCGCTTTCAGGCCGGGCTCGTCGATCTCGACAGCCGCGAGCTGATCGAGCTGCGCCCGGCGCTGACGAACCACGAGCTGCTGAGCGCGGTCCCGTCGCCGACGCTCGCCGAACTGGTCGAAGGCTTCGAGGCCGTCGCATACGGCGGCCGCGCGGCGGACGAGGACGACCTGCGCAGCGCGCGCGACGGCTGGCCGCGCGTGCCCGCCGAGGCCGGCAGGCGATGAGACGCGCGCTGCCGCGCAACCCGCGCGCCCGCCTTCTCGCCGGCGTGATCGCCTTCTTCGCGGTGCTCAACGTGGTCGCGCTCGTCGTGACGAGCCTGCGCCCGGAGCCCGGCGGCAAGGACGGCTCGGCGTATGCCACGCAGCCGCGCGGCGCGGCGGCCTACGCGGAGCTGCTGCGACGCGCAGGGCACCCGGTCGACTACCTGCGCGAGCCGCTCGGCGAGGCGCGCCTGGACCGCGACGCCACGCTCGTCGTGCTCGACGCCGACCTCGAGCGCGGCGAGCGCCGCGCGCTCGCGCGCTTCGTGCGCGACGGCGGCCGGCTCGTCGCGGGCGGCGAGGACGCGGGGCGCGGCGTCGTCCCGCGCGCGCCGCGCTGGTCGGCGCAGGGCGTGCAGGTCGCGCGGCCGGTCGTGCCCGTGCCGGAGACCGCCGCCGTACGCCGCGTGCGCAGCGCAGCCGCGGGCGGGTTCGAAGCGCTGCGGGGCGCGCTGCCCGCGCTGGGCGACGACCCGGCGCTGCTCGCCGTGGCGGCGCCGGGCAGCGGTCGGGCGCTGCTGCTCGCCGACTCGTCGCCGCTGCAGAACCGGCTGCTCGCCCACGCCGACAACGCGGCCCTCGCGATCGCGCTGGCGGGCGCGCCGGGACGCCCCGTGACGTTCGTCGAATCCGTGCACGGCTTCGGTCGCGAGACCGGCCTCGCCGCGCTCCCCGCGCGCTGGCAGCTCGGGCTCGCCGTCGCCGGCCTCGCCGCTGTGCTGTTGCTGCTCTCGCGCGCGCGGCGGCTCGGGCCGCCCGAGGAGACCGGCGGCGAGCCGACGCCCGCGCGCCGCGAGCACGTCGACGCGCTCGCGCTCGGACTGCAGCGTGCGCGCGAGCCGGACGTCGCGCTTGCGCCCGTGCGGGCCGCGGCGCGCGCGCAGGTCGTCCGCGGCGCCGCACTGCGCTCCGACGCGCCCGACGACGCGGTCCGCGAGGCGGCGCTGCGGATGGGCTTCGAGCACGACGAGGTCGCCGCGCTGACGGGCGAGCGCGCGCCCGGCGACGTCCTCGCGCTCGGACGGGCGCTGGCGAGAGGCAGGCGGTGAGGGAGCTCTACGAGCGGCTGGCCGGCGAGGTCGGCAAGGTGGTGGTCGGCCAGGACGAGGTCGTGCGCGGCGTCGTGACGGGGCTCGCCGTCGGCGGGCACGTGCTGCTCGAGGGGCCGCCGGGCGTGGCCAAGACCCTGCTCGCAAGCGCGCTCGCGCGGGCGCTCGGCCTGCAGTTCACCCGCGTCCAGTTCACGCCCGACATGCTGCCGTCGGACCTCACCGGCACCAGCACGCTGCGCGGCGGCGAGCTCGCATTCCGGCCCGGCCCGGTCTTCACGAACGTCCTGCTCGCCGACGAGATCAACCGCACGCCGCCCAAGACGCAGGCCGCGCTGCTGGAGGCGATGCAGGAGGGCCAGGTCTCGGCCGACGGCGAGAGCCGCCCGCTGCCCGATCCGTTTCTCGTCGTCGCCACGCAGAACCCGATCGAGTACGAGGGCACCTACCCGCTGCCCGAGGCGCAGCTGGACCGCTTCCTGCTGAAGATCGACGTCGGCTACCCCGACGAGGCGGCCGAGCTGCGCATGCTCGGGCTCGCGCGCCAGGGGCTGGCGCCGGTGTCGCTGAAGGACGTCGCGGTCGTCGCCCAGCCCGCGGACGTGCGCGCGGCGCGCGCGACGGTCGACGCGGTGACGGTCGCCGACGACGTCGCCGGCTACCTCGTCGAGGTCGTGCGGCGCACACGCGAGCTGCCCAGCGTGACGCTCGGCGCGAGCCCGCGCGCCGCCGTGCACCTGCTCGTCGCGGCCAAGGCGAGCGCGGCGCTGGCCGGGCGCGCGTTCGTCACGCCCGACGACGTCGCGCGGCTCGCGGGGCCGGTGCTGCGCCACCGGCTCGTGCTGCGCCCCGAGGCCGAGCTCGAGCGCTACGACGCCGCCGACGCCGTGCGCACGGCGCTCGAGTCCGTGCGCGTCCCGCGTTGAGCTCGTGAGCCCGACGCCGCGCGCCGCCGCCGCCCTCGCCGCAATCGCGCTGCTCGCGGTCGTGCTGGGACCGGTCCTGGCGGGGCTGCTGGCGGCGGCGCTCGCGGGCGCGCTGCTCGCCGACGCGATCGCCGCGCGGCGGCCGGTGGGCGCGTGGCGGCGCGTGCCGGGGATCGTCGCGCGCGGCGTCCCCGTCGCGCTGGCGGTGAGCCTGCCGGCGCCCGGGCGCGCGGGCGGGCGCCGCATTCGCGTGCGCCAGGCGACCGTGGGCGAGATCGAGATCGCCCCGCAGGAGGCAGACGGCGGCCTGGAGGCGCAGCTCGTCGCGCGCCGCCGCGGGCGCTGGACGCTGCCGCCGGCGGCGGTCCGCGTCGCGGGGCCGCTCGGCCTCGCGACCTGGGACCAGCGCGCGGGCGAGCCGGCCGAGCTGCTCGTGTACCCCGACCTGCCGGCCGCACGGCGGCTCGCGCTCGCCGTGCGCAGCGGCGGCTTTCGCGAGTCAGGGCGCCAGTCGCGCGGCCCGCTCGGGCTCGGCACGGAGTTCGAGTCGATCCGCGACTACCTGCCCGACGACGACATCCGCCAGGTCAACTGGCCCGCGACCGCGCGGCTGGGGCGGCCGATGAGCAACCAGTACCGCATCGAGCAGGACCGCGACGTGATCTGCGTGCTCGACTGCGGTCGGCTGATGGCCGCGCCGCTGAGCGGCGGCGCGACGCGCCTGGATGTCGCGATCGATGCCGCGACCGCGGTCGGCCTCGTGGCCGACGAGCTCGGCGACCGCTGCGGCACGGTGGCGTTCGACGCGACCGTCCACCGGCGCCTGACGCCGCGCCGGCGCGGGGGAGAGGCGCTCGTGCGCGCGGTCTACGACCTGCAGCCGGCGCCGCTCGACTCCGACTACGAGCTCGCCTTTCGCAACGTCGCCTCGTCCAAGCGGGCGCTCGTGATCGTCTTCACCGACCTCATCGAGGAGATCGCCGCGCGTTCGCTCGTGATGGCCGTGCCGGTGCTCGCGCGCCGCCACGAGGTCGTCGTGGCGGGGGTCGTGGACCCCGACCTCGACGCCGCGCTGCGCACGAGGCCCGAGGTCGAGCTCGACGTGTACCGCGCGGCCGCAGCGCTCGACGTGCTCGCCGCGCGCGAGCGGGCGGCGGCGCGCGTGCGCGGGGCGGGCGCGCGCGTGCTCGAGACCGCGCCCGCGGAGCTCGCGCGAGCGTGCGTCGGGGCGTATCTCAGCGCGAAGGCGCGGGCGCGCCTGTGAGCTTCGCTGCCCGCGACGACCGCGGCCGCGGCCGCGGCGGGCGTCCGCGGACCACGACCAGGCCCCAGTAGAGCGCCCCCACACCGACGCCGAGCACGATCCCCGGGACCAGGCCGAAGCCCGCGCGCGTCACGAACCCCTCGATGATCCCGGCGAGGATCACCCAGGGAACCGTGCCGAGCACGATCGCGATCGCCGCGCGGGCCTCCTCGACGAGCGCGCGCGACCGCGGCCGCGGCCCGGGCGCGACGATCCCATAGCCCATCCGCATGCCGGCCGCCGCGGCGACCGCGATGCACGACAGCTCGATCACCCCGTGCGCGGTGACGAACTCGGCGAACTCGGCGCCGTTGCCGTTGGCGATCGCGCCGCCGGCGACCGCGCCGAGCACCGCCCCGTTGTAGGCGACGACGAACGCGGTGCCGAGGCCGAACAGGATCCCGGCGGCGAAGGCGAGGAACGTCACCTGGATGTTGTTCGTCATGACCGCGCTCGAGAACGCGGCGGTCTGCGCGGTCGTCATGCCGGTGTCGCCGACCGGCTCGACGGCCCCGCGAAACTGCTCGGGAACGAGCCCGACCGCGGCGCCGGTGTCGCTCAGCGCCCAGGCGGTCGCGAGCGCCGCGGGCACGAGCAGCAGCGCGATCGCCACCAGCAGCGCGACCGGCCGCTCGCGCACGCGGACCCAGTACGTGCGGCCGAAGAACGTGCGCAGCGACCCGCGCCGCGGCTCGTCGGCGTACACCTCC
The DNA here is from genome assembly GCA_019348575.1 of Actinomycetota bacterium. Next base: position 4,806 of record JAHWJE010000076.1, read on the forward strand.
TGGCGCGCACGGGCGACGAGCGACTCGAGCCGCGCGACGATCGGATCGCCGGGATGATTGCGCCGCGCGAGCGCGAGGTCGGCCGCGGCGCCGCGGTACAGCGCCGCGAGCCGCAGGACGTCGGCGGCCGGGCGGCGGCGGCGGCGCAGGCGCCGGCCGGCATTCACGAGCTCGTCGAGCTCGCGCCAATCGTCCTGCCGTTCGGCCATGAAACGCTCTACCTTCATCTCGTGCAGTACGAGGATCGCATCACGATCGCCACGCCGGAAGGCGTGGCGCTCGAGCTGACGCTCGCGGGGCTGGGATCGCGAGCCGTCGCGGGCGGTCTGGATCTCCTGTTCAAGGGGCTCGTCGTCGGGCTGGTGCTGATCGTCCTCGTCGGGCTGCTCGGGTCCGACGGAGCGCTCGTCATCCTGCCGGCGATCGGGCTGACGATGCTGCTCTACGACGTCGGCTTCGAGACGCTGCGCGCGGGCCGCACGCCCGGCAAGTCGATCGCCGGACTGCGCGTCGTGCGTTCCAGCGGGCGCCCCGTGGACGTGACCGCGAGCATGATCCGCAACGTGCTGCGGCTCGTCGACGGGATCGCGCTGAGCTACGTGCCGACGATCGTCTCGATCGCCGCGACCGCGCGCAACCAGCGCCCCGGGGATCTCGCCGCCGACACGGTCGTGATCCGCGAGCGCCGCGGAATCGACGCCAAGCGCGCGAGCTTCGCCGCCGCTGCACCGTCGGCGAGCGCGCAGCAGGGCCCAGGGGCGGCGGGCGCGGCGTGGGACGTCAGCGCCGTGCGGGTCGAGGACATCGCGACGGTGCGCGCCTTCCTCGAACGCCGTCACGGCCTCGCGCGCGACGCTCGCGCGCGCCTGGCGGCGCAGCTCGACGGCGCGCTGCGCCCGAGCGTCGGCGGCGCCGACGTCAGCGACCCCGAGCGCTTCCTGGAGATCCTCTACGACGCCAAGCGTGCGCGGGGCTGAATGTGCTCCCGGGCCTGCTAGAACTCTCGCGCGTGGCCGTCAACACGCGCGTCATCGGCAAGACCTATCCGCCGGCGAGCTACGCCGTCGGGCGCGAGAAGATCCGCGAGTACGCGCTGGCGGTGGGCGAGTCCAACCCGCTGCACCTCGACGTCGAGGCCGCGCGGGCGGCCGGCTACGTCGATCTCGTCGCGCCGCCGATGTTCGCCGTCGTCTACGCCTTCCCGGCGCTCTGGCCGGTGCTGTTCGACCCCGAGGTCGGGATCGACTTCTCGCGCATGGTGCACGGCGGGCAGGAGTTCGAGTGGGGCGCGCTCGTCGTCGCCGGCGACGAGATCACGACGACCGTGAGCGTCGCCGACATCAGCGAGCGTGCGGGCAACGGCTTCTACGTCTTCGCCTCCGAGTCGGTCAATCAGCGCGGCGAGACGGTCTGCTCGGGCCGCTGGTCGAACATCGTGCGGGCGGCGTGATGCAGCCCGGCGACGAGATCCCGCCGCTCGCGGTGACCCCCGACCGGTACCTGACGGTCCGCTACGCGGGCGCGTCGGGGGACTTCAACCCGATCCACATCGACGAGGAGTTCGCCCGGCAGGTCGGCCTGCCGGGGCGGATCCTGCACGGGCTCTACACGATGGCCCAGGTCGCGCGCGCCAACACGGACGCCGGCGGCGGGCCGCAGTCGCTGAAGCGCCTGAGCGTGCAGTTCCGGGGGATGGGCCTGCCCGAGCACGAGCTCGTCGTGACGGGGAAGGTCGTCTCGGCGCAGGACGGCGTCGCGGTCGTCGAGTGCGGCTGCGAGCAGGCCGGCAAGCGGATCATCCGCAACGCCGAGGCCGAGCTGCGCCTGGCCGACGGCTGACGCCGTTCGCGCGATCGAGGGGGGCGCATCTCGCCGGCGCGCCGGCCGGTCAGGGGGTCTTGCGCAAAGCGTCCATCTGCTGGACGCAAGTCGCAAGACCCCCCCGGATCGCACGCAACCCGGTCGCCGCCACCGGTGGCGCCGGGCCTAGCCGACGCCCAGCTTCTCGGCCGCGCGCCGCGTGCCCTCGACGCGGTTGGCGATCTTCTGGAACGCGATCTCGCGCGCGTAGTCCGGCGAGCCGTGGTTGGGCTTCTCGTCGATCGAGAACGGGGAGAACCCGCAGTCGTCGGTCGTGCCGAGGCGCTCCTTCGGGATGAAGTTCGCCGCACGCACGATCGCGTCGGCGATCTCCTGAGCGCTCTCGGGGCGCGGGCTGAGCGGGTTGGTGACGCCGATGTAGCACATCTGGTCGTCGCGGCTGTGCTGTCCGATGGACTCGTAGACCGGATCCTTGTCGCGCTCGGAGGAGAGCTGGATCAGGAAGTAGCCGGCGTTGATCTTGAACATCTCCGGCA
>JAHWJE010000077.1 GCA_019348575.1 Actinomycetota bacterium
GGCGCCGCGGCGTGCGCGGCGCAGGTGACGCCCGAACACCAGGCAATACGGTTGCGTGCGATGAACACGCACGGCCTGACCGACGACCAGCAGGACATTCGCGCGCTGGCCGCGCGCTTCGCCGACGAGGTCGTGGCGCCGCAGGCGATGCAGTGGGACCGCGAGCGCCGCTTTCCGAAGGAGGTCGTCCAGCAGCTCGGCGAGCTCGGGCTGATGGGCGTCTGCGTGCCGCAGAACCTCGGCGGGGCCGGCGCCGACTACCTCACGTACGCGCTCGTGCTCGAGGAGATCTCGCGCGGCGACGCCGGGCTCGGGGTGACGCTCGCCGTCCACACCGGCGCGGGCACGCTGCCGATCATCGCGCGCGGCACGCGCCAGCAGATCGAGCGCCTCGTCCCGCCGCTCGCCCAGGGCCACGAGCTGGCGGCCTTCGCGCTGACGGAGGCCAACGCCGGCTCCGATCCCTCCGCGCTCGCGACGCGCGCGCAGAACGGCAAGCTCACCGGCCTCAAGCAGTGGGTGACCAACGGCTCGGTCGCGCACGTCTACATCGTCTTCGCCAAGGACCCCGACCGTCCGAGCGCGTTCGTCGTGCGCCGCGGCGCGCAGGGGTTCAAGCCGGTGCGCGAGGAGGACAAGCTCGGGCTGAACTCCTCGAGCACCGCCGACCTGCAGTTCCAGGACACGCCCGCCGAGCGCCTCGGCCTCGCCGGCGCCGGCCTGCGAATCGCGTTCGCGACGCTCGACGGCGGGCGGATCGGCATCGCCGCGCAGGCGACGGGCATCGCGCAGGCCGCGCTGGACCTCGCGGTCGCGCATGCCAAGCAGCGGCGCACGTTCGGCAAGCCGATCGGATCGCACCAGGCGATCCAGCAGAAGCTCGCCGACATGCAGACCGAGATCGAAGCGGCGCGCGCGCTGACGTGGCGCGCCGCGCGGCTGAAGGACGCCGACCGCCCGCATACCGTCGAAGGCGCGCAGGCCAAGCTGTTCGCCTCGAGCGTCGCGCGGCGCGTGACGGGCGAGGCGATCCAGGTGCTCGGTGGCTACGGCTATACGCGCGAGCTGCCGGCCGAGCGCTACTACCGCGACGCGAAGGTCACCGAGATCTACGAGGGCACGTCGGAGATCCAGCGCCTCGTCATCGCGCGCGCGCTGCTCGGCGAGGCGGCGCGCGAGTGACGCGGACGTCGATCTGAGCCTGCCGGCGGATGGCTGGACCATCTAGGCTGGCAGCGCACGTGACGACCAAGCCGCTCCAGATCGACCCGATCGCCGAGGCCCGCCGGCACTGGACCGAGCGCTGGGGCGGCGAGCCGGCGCGCCCGATGGCGGCGATCACGTCGATCATGCGCGCCCAGCAGATCCTGCTCGCGCGGCTCAACGAGCTGCTCGCCCCGCTCGGGCTCACCTTTCCCCGCTACGAGGCGCTCATGCTGCTGTCCTTCACGCGGCAGGGGACCCTGCCGCTCGGCAAGATCGGCGAGCGCCTGCAGGTCCACCGCACGAGCGTCACGAACATCGTCGACAAGCTCGAGGCCGACGGGCTCGTGCGCCGCATCGCCCACGAGTCCGACCGCCGCACGACGCTCGCGGAGATCACCGGGGCCGGCCGCGACGTCGCCGAGCGCGCGACCGAGCTGCTCAACGCCGACGGCTTCGGGCTGGCCGCGCTGGGCGAGGACGAGCAGGAGCAGGTGACCGAGCTGCTGCGCACGCTGCGCCAGGAGGCCGGCGACTTCGAGTGACGCTGCTGCCGGTCACGCGGCGCGCAGCTCGCCGTGCCAGCCGGCGTACGCGACGAGCTCGGCGCGCTCGAGCAGGGGGATCGCGTACGCGTCGGCGGCGTTGGCCACGCGGCGCCCCTTCTCGCGGTAGTCCTTGGGGTGGCGCAGGTCCAGCAGCGCGAGCGGGCGGGCGTACTGGGCGCGAAAGCCGCGCTCGCACTCGACGATCCTCCCCCACGCGGAGATCACGCCCCATACCGCCTCGGGTGCCGGCAGCTCGGGTTCCGCGGGCAGCTCGTAGTACGCCGAGAAGCCGCAGTTGCAGTCGCGATGCGGAGCATCGTGTCCGCGCAGCGCAAAGCACTTGGCGACGCGATCCTCGTCGGCCGGCCACGGAACCGGCTTGACGCGCGGCGCGATCATCCCGAGCGCCGGGTTGGGGACGAAGCGGCCGGCGACGAAGATCCCCGAGTACAGCGCGCCGCGGATCGCGCCCCACCGCCGGAAGCCGACCAGCGGCTGGGCGACCGGCTCGGCGCTCACGTCTTGACTGGCTCGGGCTTCGGCGGCGCCTTGACCGGCTCGGTGTCGGGCGTCGCGGGACGCACCGGCGCCGGGCGCTCGGTCTCGCGAATCGGCTTTCCGATGTCTCCCATGCGCCTGAGATGCTACGCGAGTGAGCGAAGAGACTCCGTCCGACGACGCGCTTCCCGAGCAGCAGCCCGAGCGCGGCGACATCCGCGAGGACATCTCCAGGCAGCTCGCCCTGCTGTTCCCGCACGACCGCCTGGAGCGGATCGCCGAGCGCCTGCGCCTGCAGGACGAGGAGGACGTGCAGTTCCTCATCGACCTGATCAGCGCGACCTTCACCCGCGGGATCGAGTTCGGCGCCGTCGAGGTCACGGCGCAGCAGATCGAGCTCGGTCAGCAGACGGCGCCCGCGACGATCGAGATCGCGCACGTCGACCTGCCCTGACTGCGCGCAAGCTGCTCCGCGCTCATCCCGCCGCCCGCGGTATAGTCGGAACTCCGACTATCGGGTACCAGAGCTCATGGCCGCGACTCTCCCACCGACGACCGCCGACGAATGGCGCGCCGCGTACGCGCTGCAGCCCGAGCGCGACGCGTCGTTCACGACGCTGAGCGGGTCGCCGGTCAAGCCGCTGTATACGGCGGATGACGCGCCCGAGGACCCCGGTCATCCGGGCGTCTATCCCTACACCCGCGGGGTCTACCCCTCGATGTATCGCGGGCGGCTGTGGACGATGCGCCAGTTCGCGGGCTTCGGCACCGCCGAGGAGACCAACGAGCGCTTCCGGTACCTGCTCGCGCACGGGCAGGACGGGCTTAGCACCGCGTTCGACATGCCGAGCCTGATGGGCTACGACTCCGACGACCCGCACAGCCTCGGCGAGGTCGGCCGCGAGGGCGTCGCCGTCGACACGCTCGACGACATGCAGACGCTCTTCGACGGCATCGATCTCGGCGCGATCTCGGTGTCGATGACGATCAACGCGCCCGCCGCCGTCATGCTCGCCTTCTACGTCGCCGCCGCCGAGTCCCGCGGGATCCCCGCCGCGCGCCTGCGCGGCACGATCCAGGCCGACATCCTCAAGGAGTACATCGCCCAGAAGGAGTGGTGCTTCCCGGTCGACCCGGCGATGCGCCTGTGCGGCGACATGATCGAGTGGTGCACGCCCAACATGCCCAGCTGGCACCCGATCAGCGTCTCGGGCTACCACATCCGCGAGGCCGGTTCGACGGCCGCGCAGGAGCTCGCGTTCACGATCAAGGACGGCCTGACCTACGTCGAGCAGGCCGTCGCGCGCGGCCTGTCCGTCGACGACTTCGCGCCGCGCCTGAGCTTCTTCTTCAACGCCCAGATCGACTTCTTCGAGGAGGTCGCGAAGTACCGCGCCGCGCGGCGCATCTGGGCGCGCGAGCTGCGCGAGCGCTTCGGCGCCGCCGACCCCCGCTCATGGCGGATGCGCTTCCACACCCAGACGGCGGGTTGCTCCCTCACCGCGCAGCAGCCCTACAACAACGTCGTTCGGACCGCGACCGAGGCGCTGGCCGCCGTGCTCGGCGGAACCCAGTCGCTTCATACGAACTCGCTCGACGAGGTCCTCGCGCTGCCGAGCGACGAGGCAGTCGAGATCGCGCTGCGCACGCAGCAGATCATCGCCCACGAGACCGGCGTGACGAACACGATCGACCCGCTCGGCGGGGCGTACTTCGTCGAGGCGCTGACCGATCAGCTCGAGCGCGAGGCCTACGACTACTTCAGCCGGATCGACGAGCTGGGCGGCATGGTCGAGGCCGTCAAGCAGAACTTCCCGCAGCGCGAGATCGCCGACGCCGCGTTCCGGCTGCAGACCGAGTACGACGATCGCCGGCGGATCCTCGTCGGCGTCAACGAGTACGTCGACGCCGGCGACGCCGAGATCCCGATCCTGCGCATCGACCCCGAGCTCGAGCGCAAGCAGCGCGGCCGCCTCGAGGCCGTGCGCGCGCGCCGCGACGCGGCCGCCGTCGAGGCCACGCTCACGGCGCTGCGAGGCCAGGCCGCCTGCGAGCGGGCGAACCTCATGCCGGCGCTGCTGGACTGCGCCCGCGCACGCGCCAGCGAGGGCGAGATCGTGCGCGCGCTGCAGGACGTGTTCGGGACGTACACCGAGACGCCCGTCTTCTGAGACGGATTCCGTCGTCATGAGGGGCGCGAAAACGGCGCTCCCGTTGCCAGGGGAATATGATCGCCGCGCCCGCCGGGCGCCTATGACCGACCCTGCATCCCCAGGCAAGAAGATCCGCGTGGTCGTGGCCAAGCCGGGCCTCGACGGACATGACCGCGGGGCCAAGATCATCGCGCGCGCGCTGCGCGACGCGGGCATGGAGGTCATCTACACCGGGCTGCACCAGACGCCGGAGCAGATCGTCGAGACGGTCATCCAGGAGGACGCCGACGCCGTCGGCCTCTCGATCCTGTCGGGCGCGCACATGACGCTCGTGCCGCGGATCGTCGAGCTGCTCCGCGAGCAGGGCATCGACGACGTCGTCGTCACCGTCGGCGGCACGATCCCGAGCGACGACATCCCCGAGCTCAAGCGGCTCGGCGTGGCGGAGGTCTTCACGCCTGGCGCGAGCACCGAAGCGATCATCGACTTCATCCGCGACGCCGTGCCGGCGTAGCGGAGAGCGCCGCTCGCGGTACACGATTGACTGGTCAGTCAATCCGTTACCCTGGGGCCATGTCCTGTTCTGAAGGAGGCTCGGGTTGAAGATCTGCGTCCTGGTCAAGGAGGTGCCCGACGCCGCCGTCGACAAGCGGATCGATCCGTCGACGGGGCGCATGGACCGCAGCGGCGAGCGCAACCTCAACCCCTACGACACGCACGCGATCGAGGCCGCGATGCAGATCCGCGAGGGCGGCGAGGTCGCCGTCGAGGAGATCGTCGCCGTCACGATGGGCCCCGCGACCGCGGTCCGCGCGCTGCACAAGGCCGTCTCGCTCGGGGCCGACCGCTCGGTTCACCTGAGCGACGACGCGCTCGCCGGCTCGGACGTCGTCGCCACGGGCTACGCGCTGGCCCGGGTGCTGGAGCGCGAGAGCCCCGACCTCGTGCTGCTCGGCCAGCAGTCAGACGACGGCGAGTGCTACACGATCGGCGCCGTCGTCGCGGACTACCTGAGGATGCCGTCGCTGACGCAGGTCATCCAGATGGACGTCACGCCCGGCAGCGTGCGCTGCGAGCGCCAGGCCGAGTACGGCTATGACACCGTCGAGATCGCACTGCCCGCCGTCATCTCCGTCGGCGACGCGATCAACGAGCCGCGCTACCCGTCGCTGAAGGCGATCATGGGCGCCAAGAAGAAGCCGCTCGACGCCGTCGGCATCGACGACGTCGGCATCGAGGCCGAGCGCGTCGGCGAGGCCGGCTCGAAGGTCGTCTGCGGGGACTTCAAGGCCCCGCCGCAGAAGGCCGCCGGCGAGATCATCGAAGACGAGGACACCAACGAGACGGTCGAGAAGATCGTCGCCTGGCTTGACGAGAGGAAGCTGCTCGCATGAGTGGCATCCTCGCGTTCGCGCTGCACTACGAGGGCGCCTTCAACAAGAACTCGCTCGGCGGCGTCTCCGAGGCGGCCAGGCTCGCCGGCGAGGCCGGCTGCCCAGCGCACGCGGTCGTCGTCGGCGACGTCTCCGACGAGCTCGCCGCAACGCTGGGCAACTACGGGGTGACGAAGGTCTTTCGCGCAAGGGACGTTCCCGAGGGGCTCGCCCAGCCGGTCGTCGACGTGATGGCGAAGGTCATGGACGACAACGGCCACGACTACGCGCTGTTCGGCGGCGGGCTGCTCGGCTTCGAGATCGGCGCCGGCCTGGCGGCGCGCCTGAACGCCGGCGTGACGATGGAGGTCACGCAGGTCAACGTCGAGGACGGCAGGCTGACGGCGGAGCGTCCGATCCACGGCGACTCGTCGGTCTCGACGTCGCGCTACAAGGACCGCGGCGTCATCATCGGCCGCCTGAACGCCTTCGAGATCGCGCCGGCGAGCGACGCGACCGCCGAGATCGAGGACGTCGACGTGCAGCTGTCGGAGTTCTCGACGAAGGCGACGATGGTCAAGCGCGGTGAGCAGCGCGGCGCCGACGTCGACATCGAGGGGGCGAACATCCTCGTCGCCGGCGGCCGCGGGCTCGGCAAGCCGGAGGGCTTCGAGCTGTGCGAGGCGCTCGCCGACGCGCTCGGCGGCGCGGTCGCCGCGACGCGCGCGGTCGTCGACGCGGGCTGGTACCCCTACTCGACGCAGATCGGGCAGACCGGCAAGACGGTCTCGCCGAAGCTCTACCTGGCGGCCGGCATCTCGGGCGCGATCCAGCACAAGGTCGGCTTCCAGTCCTCCGAGAACATCGTCGCCATCAACAAGGACTCCAACGCGCCGATCTTCGAGTACTCCGACCTCGGGATCGTCGGCGATCTCAACAAGATCCTGCCCAAGCTCACGGAGGCCGTGAAGGCGAAGAAGGGCTAGGCGGACCGCGATGTCGAGCAGTACGAACAACGGGGGGCCGCCGGCACCGGCGCAGTTCCCGCCCCCGGTCGATCCCCAGCGCGAGTTCATCAAGCGCGGGCTCGACCCCGAGGACGAGCTGATCGAGGTCGGCGTCGTGATCGTCGGCGGCGGCACGGCGGGCCTGTCGGCCGCCAACCGCCTGTTGGCGCTGCTGGCCGATGACGAGGAGCTGCTCGCGTCGCTGGGCGAGGTGCCGGTCGCGGTCATCGAGAAGGCGAAGACCTGCGGCGGGCACAACCTGTCGGGCGCGGTGATGCGCCCGGGCCCGCTGCAGGAGCTGTTCCCGGACGCAAGCCGCGAGGACTGGCGCCGGGAGGGATTCGCGTTCGGCGCAGTCGACAAGGAAGCCGTCTA
>JAHWJE010000078.1 GCA_019348575.1 Actinomycetota bacterium
AATCCGACGCGGGCGGCGCGGGCTGCACGTCGAGCAGCAGCGCCATCAGCTCGACCGCCGCGAGGCCGTCGACGAGGCAGTGATGCGCCTTGCCGACGACCCCGATGCGGCCGTCGGGCAGGTCGTCGGCGATCCACAGCTCCCACAGCGGGCGGCCGTGGCGCAGCGGCGTCGACAGGACGTCGTCGACGAGCCGCTCGAAATCGCGGCCGCCGGCGCGCAGCACGTGGTCGCCGATGTCGAACGCGCCGTCGTCGACCCAGACGGGGTCGCCGAGGCCGAGCGGCACGTGCGCCAGGCGCTGGCGGTAGCGCGGCGCGCGCCCGAGCCGCGACTCGATGTGCGCGCGGATCTGCTCGAAGCGCGGCGACGGCGCGGCGGCGGGCGGATCGAACAGCGCCGCCCAGCCGACGTGCATCGGCGCGTCGGCGGACTCAAGCGACAGGAACGCGGCGTCGAGGGCGGACAGGCGCGCGGGGCTCATCCTGCCGGCTCCTACGCGCGCGTCGTCGCGACGGTTCACGGCGCTGATCCGGACGGGGGCGTGCATCGACATACCCAGCGAGCATGGCCAGAGCCGTCGAGATCCTCGAACACGAGCTGGGAGCGCCGCTTCCGGACGGGCTGGACGTGCTGTCGGCCCGTGAGCTGCAGGCGCTCACCGGTCTGCTGATCGCCGCCAAGGCGCGCCAGGCGCAGGAGCTCGAGGACGGCCTCCAGGAGTCGCTCGAGGTCGTGCCGCGGCTCATGCGCGGGCCGGTTCGCAGGATCCTGTTCGGCTGATGGGCTCGTGACGCGCGCGCTCGCCGATGCGGAGATCGTCAAGCTCGCCCGTCTGCTGGGCACGCAGCCGCGCGACCTGGACTTCCTGCGCCCGGTCGACTGGCAGGCGATCCGCGACCTGCGCGAGCACGCGGCCGGCGCGATGTTCGAGGCCGACCGCCAGGGGCTGCAGCGCGTCGCCGCGGCGACGAAGGTCGTCCCGGGCAAGATCACCGCGGCGATCGGCGAGCGCACGTTCGGCCCGCTGCTGTGCGGGCGCGTCGCCGCGCTGCTCGACCCGTCGCGCGCGGTCGACATCGCCGGCCACCTGCCGACGCGCTTCTTGGCCGACGTCGCCGCCGAGATCGAGCCGCGCCTGGCCAGCCGCGTGATCGCCGAGATCCCGCCGCGGCAGATCGGCGCGGTCGCCCAGGAGCTCGCCCGCCGCGGCGACCACGTGACGATGGGCCGCTTCGTCGGCCATCTCTCCGAGCGCGCGCTCGAGCAGGCGCTCGACTGCGTCGACGACGAGACGCTGCTGCGCACGGCGTACGTCGTCGAGTCCAAGGGCTCGCTGGGCGCGCTCGTCGCGATCATCCCCGCCGACCGGCTGCACCGCATCATGCGCGCGGCGACGGAGCTCGACCTCTGGCGCGAGGCGCTCGACGTCCTGCGCCACGTCTCCGACCGCCAGCGCGGGATGCTCGGCGACATCGCGGCCGCGCAGGACGACGACGTGCTCGCCGGTCTCGTCAGGGCGGCGCAGCGCGACCGCCTGTGGGGCGACGTGCTGCCGGTGGCGCGGGCGATGGGCGACGACAGCCGCGCCCGCTTCGCGGCGCTCGCGCCGGTCCAGACCCGGCCCGTGCTGTCGTCGATCGTCGACGCGGCGAAGGAGCGCGGCCTGTGGGCGGAGCTGCTCGTGCTGCTGCCGCTTCTGCCCGCCGCGTCACGCCGGCGCGTCGCGGCGCTCGGCACCGGCTTCGGGCGCTCGATCCTCGCCCAGATCATCGGCGCCGCGCACGAGGAGGAGCTGTGGACGCCGCTGCTGCGCTTCTGCACCGAGCTCGAGCCACGCACGCAGCGCGAGGTCGCCAAGCTCGTCAGCGCTGTCGACGACGACGTCCTCGACGGGCTGCTCGACGCGATCGAGCACGAGCGGCTGCAGGAGCAGCTCGTGCGGCTCGTCGGCCACCTCGCCGCGACCGACATGCGGGCGTTCGCCAAGCGCCTTGCTCCGGCTGCGGGCGGGCAGCTGCTCGCTGCGCTCGCAGAGGCCGCGCGGGAGGCTGAGCTGCCGGCTCTCCAGAAGGCGCTCTTCGCGACATGAGACTCCGGGTAGGCTCAGCCAATGGCACACAGCGAGGAAGAGCAGTACGGCGCAGCCGGCCGCTCGGAGTGGATGGACATCGACTGGCAGCCGCATCTGCGCTGGGTGCGCGTCCAGGACCGCTGGATGAACATCGTCGACATCGGCGAAGGCTCGCCGCTGATCTTCATCCACGGCCTCTCGGGCTGCTGGCAGAACTGGCTGGAGCAGATTCCCTACTTCGCCCGCGATCATCGCGTGATCGCCGTCGACCTGCCGGGCTTCGGCCAGTCCGAGATGCCCGCGCAGGAGATCTCGATCAGCGGCTACGCCGACGCGATCGACGAGCTGATGACCGAGCTGGGGATCGACACGGCGCAGGTCGTCGGCAACTCGATGGGCGGGTTCATCGGCGCGGAGCTCGCGATCCGCTACCCGGCGCGCGTCGAGCGGCTCGTGCTCCTCGCAGCGGCGGGCCTGAGCATCGAGTCCGTCCGCACGCAGCGCACGCAGGGGCTTCGGCATCGCATGGAGAACGTCCTGTTCTTCACGCTGGGCCACATCGCCTCGCGCTCGCACCAGGTCGCGCTGCGCGCGCGGCTGCGCCACGCGCTGCTGCTGCTGGTCGCCGCGCACCCCTCCAAGCTGCCGGGGCCGCTCGCGGCCCAGCAGGTCCTCGGCTCGGGCAAGCCGGGCTTCTCGGACGCGCTGGAGGCGATGTGCCGCTTCCCGCTGCGAGACCGGCTGGAGAAGATCGGCTGCCCGACGCTGATCATCTGGGGCGACAAGGACCGGCTCGTGCCGCTGAAGGACGCGTCGGTCTTCGAGGAGCTCATCCCGGACGCGCGCAAGATCGTCTACAAGGACACCGGGCACGTCGTGATGATGGAGCGCCCGGACCGCTTCAACGAGGACGTGCGTGCCTTCCTCGCGGAGGACCCCGGTGAGCGTCAGCCCTCGCCGCCGGCGGAAAGCGTCGCCGGCTGAGGCAAGCGTCGCCGTCGCCAGCGGGCCCGCGCGGCGCGCGGCCTGGATGCAGGTCGACTGGCGCTCTCATCTGCGCTGGGTGCAGGTCCAGGGCCGTTCAGTCAACGTGCTCGACGTCAACCCCGGCTCCGGCCGCCCGGCGGTGGTGTTCCTGCACGGTCTGGCGGGCTGCTGGCAGAACTGGCTGGAGAACCTCGCGCCGCTGGCCGCCGATCACCGCGTGATCGCGATCGACCTGCCCGGCTTCGGCGAGTCGCCGATGCCCGCCCGCGCGATCTCCGTCCCCGGCTACGCGCGCATCGTGGTCGAGCTGCTCGACGAGCTCGGCATCGACCGGGCGACGATCGTCGGCAACTCGATGGGCGGCTTCGTCGGCTGCGAGATCGCGATCCGCTATCCGCAGCGCGTCGAGCGGCTCGTGCTCGTCGCGGGCGCCGGGCTGTCGCTGCGCCACATGCGCCACGAGCGCCGGCGCGGGCTGCGCGCGCGGCTCGAGAACCTCCTGTTCTTCGGCCTCGGCCGCCTCGCGCGCCATACCGACCTCGTCGTGCGCAGCCGGCACCTGCGGCGCGCGCTGCTGCTGCTGATCGTCGCGCACCCCGAGCGGCTGTCGGGCCCGCTGATCGTCGAGCAGGCGCACGGCGCGGGCAAGCCCGGGTTCGACGACGCCCTCGACGCGATGATCGCCTACCCGATCCGCGACCGGCTCGGCGAGATCGCCTGCCCGGCGCTGATCGTCTGGGGCGAGGAGGACCGCCTCGTGCCGGTCCGCGACGCGGCGGAGTTCGAGTGGCTGATCGGCGACGCGCGCAAGGTCGTCTATCGCGACACGGGCCACATGGTGATGCTCGAGCGCCCCGACCGCTTCAACGCCGACCTGCGCGCGTTTCTCGAGCGGTGACCGGGTCGCCGAGCGCCACGCGCCCGGGCCGGAGCACCTCGCCGTAGACGCCGAACGCCAGCGGCTCGGTCGTGTCGAGGCCGGCGCGGTACTGGCGCAGCAGGTCGAGCGTCTGCAGGTCCGCGTCGCCGGTCTCGGGGTGGCGGTGGGTGATGTTGCAGCGCCCGACGTGGCCGCGCACGCGCACGACGGCTTCGCCGACGCACAGCTGCTCGCCGACCCAGGTGTCCTCCTCGTGCGGCTCGTCCAGGCCCTCGACGACGACGAGCATCCGAAAGCGCCGCGCATCGACCTCGTCGGCCCCGGCGACGCGCGCGAGCGCGGCCAGCGACGCCTGCGAGACGAGGCTGACGGCCCCGCCGCGACCGCGGTCGATGCCGCTGCGATCGATCCCCTCGACGATCCGCACGGGGCGCCCGACGTGCTCGGAGAGCGCGGCCGAGAACGCCCCGCGCAGCTCGCGCGCCTGCGCCGGGCGCGAGTAGAACCTGGTCGTCAGCTGCTCGCCGAGCTCGACCGCGCCGGCGACGCGGGTCCCGCCGGGGAACGTCAGCTCGAGCGTGCGAGCCGCGTGGTCGTAGGCGGCGACGATCTCGTTGAGCACCCCGAGCTGCTTGCCGTTGACCATCCGCCCGCGCGCGTCGACAAGGTAGAAGCGGCGGTCCTCGTCGGCGCCGGCTGTGCCCAACTGCACCTCCTCGCGGGCGACGACGCGCAGGCCCTTGACGGGCGTCGTCCCGAGCGCATGGACGCTGGCGGCGGGCATGCGATGAGGATGCCAAAGACGCCAAGCGGCGATCGCACGCGGCGGTTGCGCCATGCTGTGGGCGGATGGGTCGTCGCGGGGGCAGGAGGAGGATCGGGCGCGGGCTCCCGGCGGGGGCGGCGCTGCTGCTCGCGCTCGTGCTGCTCGGCGCGCCCGCCGCGTCGGCTCGCGTCGCGCTCGTCGCGACCGGTACGCCCGAGCTCGTCTTCCTCGGCATCCCGGGCGACGAGGTCGTCGCGCGACTGGCGCTGCCCGGAGCGTCGCGCGCGGTCGCGGTCGCGCGCGACGGCCGAACGGCGTGGGTCACCGCCGGCGGCGCGGTCGTGGCGGTGGACGTCAACACGCGCCGGGAGCTGCGACGCAGCAGTGCCGGGCCTGGCTCGCCGGAGATCTCCGACATCGGTCTCTCCCCGGGCGCGGAGACGCTGTACGCCGTCCAGGGCCGGCAGTTGCTCCTGCTCGACGCAAACACGCTCGCGCAGCGCAGCGCGATCGCGCTGCGCGGCGAGGGGGGCGCGCTCGCGATCTCGCACGACGGCAGCCGCGCCGCCATCGTGCTGGGCAGCCGGCGCGTGGCGATCCTCGCGCTCGGCCGCAACCGCCTGCTGCGCCACGTGCGGGTGCCGGGCGCGACCGGCGTCGCCATCGCCGGCGACGGCACGACGTACGTCGCGGCGCGCGGGCGACTGCGCCTGATCGCCCCGCGCCGCACGCGGGTCGCCAAGCGCGCGATAAAGCTGCCCGCCGGCGCCGGCGGCGGCCTGACGCTGTCGCCTGGCCAGACGCGGCTTGCCGTCGGTGCTGCGCCCGGCGGCCGCTCGGGAGCGATCGTCGCGCTGCGCTCGCGAACGGTTCAGCGCCTCGCGACGGGGCGGGGGCCGAGCCGCGCCTCCTGGTATCCGGAGGCCAGCCGTCTCGTCTTCGCCGACGGCGGCGGCGCCGGCGTCTCGTTCGTCAGCCCGTTCTCGCGGCGGCGGATCGGCACGCTCGCGCTGCCCGGCACGCGACCCAGCGACGTCGCCGTGCAGCCCGGCCTCGCCGTCATCCTGGGCAGCGAGGGACCCGACGAGATCACCGGCACGCGGGGCGCCGACAGGATCGAGGGCCTCGGTGGCGACGACATCGTGCGCGGCCGGCGCGGACGCGACGTCCTGCTCGGCGGGGCCGGTGACGATCGCCTGATCGGCGGCTCGTTCAGCGACCGCATCCGCGGCGACGACGGCGACGACTACATGGACGGCGGCACCGGCGACGACGACCTGCGCGGCGGGGTCGGCACGGACGGCGCCGACGGCGGCACCGGCAACGACACGATTCACGGCGAGGACGGCGACGACGTGCTCGACGGAGGCGACGGCGACGACTCGATCTTCGGCGGGCCCGGCGCCGACACGATCATCGAGAAGGGCTTCGGAGACGACAAGGTGCTCAACGGCGGTCCCGGCAACGACGTGATCCGGGGCGGGCGCGGCAACGATCAGCGGATCTTCGGTGAGGACGGCGACGACCAGCTGTTCGGCGAGAACGGCCACGAGAAGATCCTCGGCGGCAACGGCAACGATCTCATCGACGGCGGGCGTGCCGCCGACAGGCTGGAGGGTGGCGCGGGCGACGACACGCTCTTCGGGCGCGCCGCCGCGGACGAGATGAAGGGCGAGGACGGATCCGACCGCCTCGACGGCGGCTCCGGAAGCGACCGGCTCGGGGGCGGCGACGGCAACGACGAGCTCGTCGGCGGCTCGAGCGCGGACGTGCTGGACGGCGGCCCGGGCGACGACTCGATCCGTGCGGCCGACGACAGCGCCGACACCGTGTTCTGCGGCGCGGGCAACGACACCGTCTACATCGAGAGCGACGTGCCCCAGCGTGATCTGCTGTCGGATTGCGAGCTCGTCGTGGCGGTTGCGCCCGAGCCCGACAACGACGGCGAGCAGATCCTCGTGATCCGCGGAACGCCTGGCGACGACGTGCTCCATGGCACGGCTGCGGCCGAGTCGATGTTCGGGCGCGCCGGCGACGACAGGCTGTTCGGCAGGGGCGGCGACGACTACGTGGACGGCGAGAGCGGCGACGACGAGCTGCACGGCGGTCCGGGCGACGACATCCTCCCCGGCCGCGGGGGCAACGACAGGATCTACGGCGATGCGGGCGACGACCGGATCACTGGCGACCGCGGCAGCGACACGATCCTCGGCGGCGCCGGCAACGACACGATCTTCGGGAACCTCGGCTCCGACCGGGCCGACGGCGGCCCCGGCAACGACCGCATCAACATGGTCGACGCGTTCGCCGACCGCGTCACCTGCGGGCCGGGCAGGGACGTCGTCTTCGCCGACTCGCGCGACAGGGTCGCCAGGGACTGCGAGAGCGTGCGCCGCTGATGGCCC
>JAHWJE010000079.1 GCA_019348575.1 Actinomycetota bacterium
GACACCTCCTCGCCCCCCGGCGCCATGGGCCCGCCGGCGCCCACCCCGCAGGCCACCTCTTCGCCCGTCCGGGCCTGGTCGATCACGGCGACCAGGGCCGAGAACAAGGCGTCGGCGTCGACCGAGGACGGGGTGAGCGCCTCGGCCCGGCGGCTCAGGGCGCCCGTCTCCGTCACCAGGCCGGCGGCCAACTTGGTGCCGCCGATGTCCACCGCCAGCGCAGGCCCCACTCCCGGGAGGGTAGGCGCGGCCCCGCGGCCGCAACCCCGCCGACCACTGCCGGTACACTGCGAGATTCCGCTCACGGCCGGCGCCGTCGGCGCGCGTCGCGCCCTCGGCGACGACGATGATCGAGAACGTCCTGCCGCTGTTCTCATGGCGGTTGCGGATGTGCGCGCAGAGCTCGTCGACGTCGAACGGGCGCTCGGGCACGAGGATCACGTCGGCGCCGCCGGCCATGCCCGACCAGACCGCGATCCAGCCCGCGTCGCGGCCCATGACCTCGCAGACGATGACGCGGTCGTGTGACTCCGCGGTCGAGTGCAGGCGGTCGATCGCCTCGGTCGCGATCTGCACGGCCGTCTGGAAGCCGAACGTGAAGTCGGTCGCGTTGAGGTCGTTGTCGATCGTCTTGGGTACGCCGACGGTCGGAAAGCCGGCTTCGAAGAGCTTGCGCGCGACGCCGAGGGTGTCGTCGCCGCCGATCGGGATGAGCACGTCGATGCCGCGCTCCTTCAGCGTCGCGAGCACGCGCGCCTCGCCGTCCTCGGTCTTGTAGACGTTCGTCCGCGACGTGCCGAGGATCGTGCCGCCCTTGTGCAGGATGCCGCTCGTGTTCTCACGCGTCAGCTCGATCGCGTCGTTGTCGAGCACGCCCTTCCAGCCCTTGCGAAACCCGAAGATCTCATGGCCGTGGTGCTCGATGCCCTTGCGGACGATTCCGCGGATGACGGGATTGAGGCCGGGGCAGTCGCCGCCGCCTGTCAGAAGTCCGATTCGTGCCATGCGCGCCATCCTGCCACGCAGGCGCCGTCAGCCGTCGGCACCCTCGTGGCCGGATCGGACGAGCGCGCGACGCGTGCGCATGTGTGGCAGCGGGTCCAGCGGGTGGCGGACGACGCGCCTTGCGAGCGCCATGGGGACGACGCGCGTGAAGAACGGGCCGGCGTCGAACGCGGCGCGGACCGTCCTGACGTACGCACGCGAGAGACCGGGATGGACGAGCCCCTGGCTGACGTCGGCGAAGTCGGCGCGGCGGAAGGCCTCGACGAGCGGGGCGTGGGCGCCGCGATAGGGCGTCGGGCGATGGTGCTCGGCGACGATCAGGGCGAGCTCTTCAGACCAGCCGGCACGGCCGGTACGCGTCAGCCAGGCGTCCTGCGCCCTGATCGAGGGCGGCAGGTAGTCCAGCGACGCGAACACGGCTAGATCGTGGAAGGCGCTCGCGATCGCGAGCTTCTCGTCGCGGTCGGGGCTCTCCGGCGCGAGCGCGCGTGCGAGGTTGAGCACGCGGTAGACGTGCCCGCGATAGCCGTTCCAGCCGCTCTCGTCGTCGCCCGCGTGATCGCGGTGCTCGTCGAGGATCTGCTCGACGAGCGGGTCCTCCCGGATCAGCTCGCGAGCCGGCACGCCGTGATGCTCGCACTACGCGAGCCCTGCGGCAAGCAGTCCCGCGACGAGCGCGAGCGCCGTCGACCACGCCAGCGCGGCCGCGGCGAGGCCGCGGTCGAGGTCGTAGGCGTGCGCGACGAGGAGCGTGTTGACGCCCACCGGCATCGCGGCCTGCAGCAGGTAGGCGTCGGGGACGTCGACCGCCGTCGCGGTCGCGAGGCCCAGCAGCAGCAGCGGCGCGACCCCCATGCGCAACGCGATCACGACGCCCACCGGCTTGGGCAGCGGCGGCGGGAAGCGGATCCGCTCGGCCGCGAGCTGCACGCCGACGACGAAGAAGCCGACCGGTGCGAGCCCGATCACCGCCACTCGCGCGATCTCGACCAGGACGTCGGGCGCGAGCGCGTCGGGCGCCAGGAGGGCCGCGGCGACGGCGACCAGCGGCGGGTTGCGCAGCAGGTAGGTGCGCAGCCGCACGCCGGCCGCCTCGCCGCGGGTGGTGAACGCGGCGGCGACCGCGAACGCCACGACGAAGAACATCGGGCCGCTGACGAGCGCGTCGTACGTGATCGCCGCGCCGAGGTCGTCGTGGTCGAGGATCGTGGCGACGACCGGCGCGCCGAAGAACCCGGTGTTGCCCATGATCGCTGCGACGACGACCATCGCGGCGGTCGGCGTCGGGAGCGCGAGGACGCGCGTCGCGAGCAGGTACGCGCCGAGGCCGACGACCGCGAGCGAGGCGTAGCCGAGCAGCAGGCCGATCCCCGCGCCCGCCGTCAGCTCGGCGCGCGCGAGGACGAAGAACACGATGAACGGCAGCGCTCCGTAGAGCATCGCGTCGAGGATCCGCCGCGTCAGCGCCAGCGCGCCCGCGCCGTAGCGGCGCTCGGCCGACACGCCGGCGACCACGGAGGCGAGGATCGCCAGCGCCAGCAGGGGCATCGGGAGATTGTGCTGCAGCCGCCCGTCGCGGCCGCTTCGGGCTCAGAGAACGCGACAGCGCGCGCCGCGCGCGCCGCGCGGCGTCTACGCCTACACCTGCAGCTCGCGCAGCTGCGCCGCCGCCAGCTCCGGCGCGACGGTGTTCAGGTGCACTCCGGTGCCGAGCTCGAGTCCCGCCTCGTGCGTCAGGCGCGGGACGATGTCGATTCGCCAGCAGAACCGCTCGGCGTCGCGCGGCGCCGTGCGGATCCAGAGGTTCAGCGGCGGGCTCGTGCCGAAGCGCCGGCGCAGCCGCACCAGGGCCTCGTGCAGCAGCGCCGCGCCGGTGGGCCCGTCGTCCTCGAAGTGCTCGCGGCGCCGGCGCGGGGCGAGCATCAGCGCGTACTCGTGGCGCGAGGCGTACGGGCAGGTCAGCACCGCCTCGTCGTCGATCGCGACGATCCGCTCGCGGCGGCGGACCTCCTCCTGGACGAGATCCTCGAGCAGGTTGCCGCCCATCGTGCGCACGGCGTGCGCTCCGAAGCGCTCGCGCTCCCGGGCGACGATCGCCGGGACGAAGCGCAGCGCGAAGAGCTGCGCGTGCGTGTGCGGCTGCGTCGCGCCTGCCTCCACGCGCTCGTTGACGCAGAGGTGCACGTAGGCGGCGCCCGCCTGCGCGCGCATGCGCTCGCGCCAGACCTGCATCGCGAGCTGCACCTGCTCGACGGACAGGTCGGCCAGCGAGGAGACGGGCTCGGGGCTGTTGACGATCACCTCGTGGGCGCCGCGCGCGGGCAGCGCGCCGAAGAGCTCGGCGCGGGGGTCGGGCTCCGGCTCGCCCGCCGCGGGGTCGAGCGCCGCGTAGCGGTTGGGCACGACGCGCACGCTCCAGCCCGGCCCGTCGGCGCCACCGCCGGCGGGCCGCAACCCGTAGATCTCGGGCGGCGTCTGGTCCTCGCGCCCCTCGGCGAAGGGATCGGCGGCCGGGTCGATCGGCTCGGGCGGTGCGACCGTCAGCTCGCCGCCGGGCCGCTGCGCCCGATCGGTCGCCACGATCGCGCGCAGCCCCGTGAGCGGGTCGATGCGGATCTCAGGCACGGCGGCGCAGCCTCACGGTTCCCACTATGACCGCAGCGCGATTCGGCTGCGCGGCGCTGGCGCTCGGCGCGGCGGCACGCAGCGAGGCTCAGCCCGTCCCGCCCAGCGCGTAGCGCTCGATGTCCGCGGCGAGCTTTGCCTCGGTCCTGTAGCCGCCCTGATGAATCGTGACGAGCTTGCCGCGCGCGTCGTAGAACGCCGTCACCGGCAGCCCGAGCGCGCGGTAGCGACCGACCACGTTCTGCCGCGGGTCCTCGAAGGAGGGGTACGGCATCGGGAAGCGCGCGCTCATCCTCCGCGCGTCGGCGCGGTTGTCGCCCGAGTTCACCCCGAGGAACGCGACCTGCGCGCCGCGCTGCACCGCCTGTCGCTGAAGAAACGGCAGCTCGTAGAGGCACGGCTCGCACCACGAGGCCCAGACGTTCACGACGACGGGATGGCCGCGCAGCGCGCGCAGCTGCGCGTCGAGCGCCTTCGTGCCGCCGGGGGTGAGCTCGTTGACGCGCCGGCGCAGCGCGGCGAGCTCGGGCGGAGCGCCCGCGACGGGGCGTGAGACCTCTGCGCGCGTGAGCGGCTCGGGCGGCCCACTCGTCGTCGCCCCGTCGGTCCCGCCGGCCTGGACGATGCCGACGACGACCGCCGCCGTGACGGCGAGGGCGCCGATCGCGATGAGCGCCTTGCGCATGGCCGCAAGCGTCGCAGAACAGCGAAAGCGCGCACGCCACATCCAGCACGTTCGCTATGCTCCCGCTGGACGCGGGGAAGGGCCGGTCGCTCGCCGACGCGCCTCGCCCCGCCCACCGGGCTCGTCCCGGCGTCTGGATCGCGACGGCTGGTGCACGCGATCCACATCACGTTCGAGCAGGAAGCCGATCTTGGCTGATCCCACGCCAGTGGCCACCGCGGCCGCGTCCGTTCCCAATCCTTCCGACATCGCCCGCGCGGAGAAGTTCACCCGTGAGGTGTTCGTCCATGCCGGCGAGACCACCGAGGCCGCGCTGGCCCCCGGCACCGCACGGCGCCGGGCGCTCGAGGCCGCGCTGGCCGAGATCGAGGCCGGGGCGAAGGTGCCGTCGACCGAGTGGCGGCGGCGCTACTCGCTGATGCTGGGCCTCGAGCGCGTGCTGTCAGACGACGAGCCCAAGCTCGCCGACGGCACGTCGCTGAATCCCCACCAGGTCGACGCCCTGTCCGGCACCCTCACCGCGCTGCTCGCCGAGGCGCAGCGCCAGAACGGCAACGCGGCCGCCAACGGCGCCCCGCCCGCCGCGGCACCCGTCCTCGCCGTCGACGACGAGGACGAGGACTTCGAGGAGCCCGCGTCCACCGCCACCGCCGTCGACCACGACGACGACGACGAGCCGGAGGTCATCGAGCCGTTGGACTTCGAGGTCGTCATCGACATCGGCGACGACGACGACGAGGAGGAGGCCGAGGAGGAGTCCGAGGAGGACGGGGTGGGCGGGGACGACTTCGTCTTCGACGAGGACCAGCTCGACGAGCAGCCCGACGATCCCAACGCCCACAAGCGCTTCTGGTTCGAGCACGCGACGGGCGCCGGCAAGACCGTCGCCGCGATGGGCTTCGTCGACGCGTCGCGCACCGGCGGCATCCTGATCCTCACCCACCGGCGCAACCTCGTCGACCAGTTCCACGGCGAGCTGAAGGACCGCGGCTATGCCAAGCGGGTCACGCCGGCCCTCCTCAAGGGTCAGGACGCGGCCAACGGGCCGGTGACCGTCGAGACCTACCAGTGGTTCGTGCGCAACGCGGGCAACATCTCGCCCGCCTACTCGATCGTCATCTGCGACGAGGCGCACACGGCGCTCGGCGAGAAGACGAGCGCCGCGATCCGCGAGTGGTCGGGCCCGATCTTCATCGGCATGACCGCGACGGGCGCGCTGATCGCGCGCCACGTCACCGACCTCTTCCCGACGCAGACGTCGCGCTTCGATCTCGCGCAGGCCGCCCGCCGCGGCGTGATCGCTCCGCTGCGCTGCGTGCGGATCCCGCCCGGCCCGGGCGTGCGGACGATCGCGAAGGTGCCGCTGCGCCGCGGCGAGCCCGTCGCCGTCATCGGCTCGTACGATCACGTGCGCCTCCCCGTGGCCTACCACTGGCCCGACGACACCCCCGACCTGCAGACCTGGTACCCGACGTCGGTGCTCGTGACCGGCTATGACATCAACACGTTCTGGGTCAGCCGCATGCTGATGATCGGCCTGCACCTGCTCGACGACGTGCCGTTCAACACGGTGATGAACCACGGGCTGGTGCGCGACCGCTTCGGCAAGAAGATGTCGAAGTCGTTCGGCAACGTCATCGACCCGCTCGAGCTGATCGACGCCTACGGCGCGGACGCCCTGCGGTTCGCCTTGCTGCGCGCGGCCTCGCCCGGGCAGGACGTCCCGCTGGCCGAGGAGTGGGTCAAGGGCGCGCGCAACTTCGCGAACAAGTTGTGGAACGCGGGACGGTTCGTGCTGGCCAAGCTGCCGGACCGACCCGCGACTGCCGACCTCGACTCGCTGGAGCTCGAGGTCGAGGACCGCTGGATCCTGTCGCGGCTGGAGACGGCGCGCGCGGCGACCGACGAGGCGTACGCCTGCTACGACCTGGGCCGCGCGGCACAGACGCTGTACCACTTCCTGTGGGACGAGTTCTGCGACTGGTACCTGGAGCTGATCAAGCTGCGCAGCGACGCCGCGGTGCCGGCGGTCCTGACGACCGTGCTGGACGTCGCGCTGCGCCTGCTGCACCCGATCATGCCGTTCGTCACCGAGGAGCTGTGGCGCACGCTGCAGGGCGGCGGCGAGGTCACGCTGGTCCGCGCCTCGTGGCCGGAGGCGGCGGCACAGCGCCGCAACGAATCCGCCGAGGACGCGATGGCGACGCTGCAGGAGACGGTGACCGCGCTGCGCCGGTTCCGTGCGGTCCACGGGCTCGTGCCGTCGCGGCGGATCGACGTCACGGCCGTCGCCGGCGAACCACAGCGCAGCCTGCTGGCCGACGGCGTGCGCGCCATCAGCCGGCTGGCGGGGGTCGATACGTGGGACTTCGCCGCGGACGCCGCAGCGGCGGAGTCCGGCCCCGTGGGCAAGGTCGTGATCCCCGGTGCGGAGTTGTTCATCCCGCTGGCCGGCGTCGTCGACCTCGACGACGTCAAGCTCGACACCGACTGCCTTCGCACCCTCAACCGCCGCCAGGCCTGGCAGTTCCACATGCTGCCACTCAACCGCGACCCCGAACTGAACGTGGCTACCACCGCCGAGAGCCTCGTGCGGTCGGTCAACTTCTCCTCCCGCTCCATCGACGAGCCGGTGCACATCATGATCGCCGAGCGCGCCCAGCTCCGCGAGTTCCTCATGAGGCACTACCCGGTGCCCGAGTTCCTGGCGCAGTACGCGTCGGAAATGTGAGCGAGGACGTAAAGACCTAAGAC
>JAHWJE010000007.1 GCA_019348575.1 Actinomycetota bacterium
GAGCCCCGACCAGATCCGCGAAGCAGCCGGCATCGTGAGCCTGACGAGCGTCCAGAACGAGTTCTCGCCGCGGTACCGGAGCAGCCTGCCCGAGCTGCGGCTGTGCACCGACATGGGCGTCGCCTTCTTGCCCTACACCCCGCTCGGCGGGATCAACTCCGCTGCACAACTCCACGCCGACCACGCCGAGTTCGCAGCCGTTGCACGCGTCCACGGGGTCTCGCCGCAACAGGTCGCGTTGGCGTGGGAACTGGCGCAGTCCGACGTGGTCATCGCCGCCGGGGTGTGGGGGAAGGCCAAGACGTGCGTGCAGGTCGCGGCCATCTTCTGCGTCATCGCCTTCGGCCCGGCCCTGTGGGTGGACCTGCTGGTCTACGCAGCGGTGGCCATCACCGTGGTCAGCGGTGTGGAGTTCTTCTTCGGTATGCGCCGCCGCGAGGCCGCTCAGCGGGCGGGGGCCGGCGCGGCGTCCAGCCACTCGCGCGCCGAGGTGTGATGCAGCGCATGCTGGCCTGAGTCCAGTTCGGCGCGCACCTCGCCCAGCAGGCCGAAGCGTTCAGCCACGACGTCGTGCTGGTGGATGGTCTCCTCGTTCTCCTGGCGGGCGGAGACGAAGGCGTCGTCGCCCAGGAAGCCCAGGTGCTCGAGCGCGTCGTGCAGGGCGGGGGAGGAGGGCTGCTGCTCGTCAGCCGGGGAGGTCATGGCCGCCATCCTGACGCACCGCTCAGCCGACGCCGCCGGCGCGCAGCAGGGCGGTCCCCGCCGCGGCGGCCACCACGACGACCACCACGTGTGCGCGCCGCCACCCGCGCAGGGCCGCGACGACGACGCCGAGCGTGTCCGCGCCGACGTGCAGCCGGTCGCCGTCGGCCAGGGCGTTGGTGACGACCAGGGCGGCCAGCAGCGGCGCACCGTCGCGCTGCGCGGCCGCCGGCGGCGGGAGGACCTTGACGTCGATGCCGAAGTCGTACAGCTCGAGGGTGGTGGTCACCGTCAGCGTCTGGCCGGCCGACGGCACCTCGACCGTCTGCTGCAGCCGCCGCAGCAGCCCGTCATCGCCGACGAACACGTCGAACGGCACCTCCGGCAGCGGGCGCAGGGCGGCCACGACGCGGGCGACGACCTCGCGCGGGTCGTACAGCGCGCGCGGGTCGACGGGCACCGCTCCGTAGAGCGTCTCGGGGTCGACCGCCGGCGGTTGCGCCGCCGCGCGCTCCCACGGCGGCGCGGCGCGCGGGCCGAGCGTCGCGACGATCGAGCGCACGATCTCGAGCGCCTCGAGGTCGTCGCCCGCGAGGTGGTCGCTGACACCCGAGCGGCGCGCGTGGAGGTCTCCCCCGCCGAGCTCCTCGGCGGAGACCTCCTCGCCGGTCGCGGCCTTCACGAGCGGCGGGCCGCCCAGGAAGATCGTCCCCTGCTCGCGCACGATCACCGTCTCGTCGCTCATCGCCGGGACGTACGCGCCGCCCGCCGTGCAGGAGCCCATCACCGCCGCGATCTGGGCGATGCCGGCCGCCGACAGGTTGGCCTGGTTGAAGAAGATCCGGCCGAAGTGCTCGCGGTCGGGGAAGATCTCGTCCTGCAGCGGCAGAAACGCGCCGCCGGAGTCGACGAGATAGATGCACGGCAGCCGGTTTCGCAGCGCGATCTCCTGCGCGCGCAGGTGCTTCTTGACGGTCATCGGGAAGTACGCGCCGCCCTTCACCGTCGCGTCGTTGGCGGCGATCACGCACTCGCGCCCGGACACGCGCCCGATGCCGGTGATGATCCCCGCGCCCGGCGCTGCGCCGTCGTAGAGGCCGTGCGCGGCGAGCGGCGAAAGCTCGAGAAACGGCGAGCCGCGGTCGAGCAGGCGCTCGACGCGCTCGCGCGGCAGCAGCTTGCCGCGCGCGACGTGGCGCTGCTGCGCGCGCCCGCCGCCGCCGGCGCGCACGCGGGCGAGCTGCTCGTGGAGGTCCGCCACGAGCGCGCGGTGGGCGGCGTCGTTGACGGCGAACGCCTCGCTGCGCGGGCTGACGGCGCTGTCGAGGACGGCGCTCATCGCGCCTGCTCGCCGATCGCGACGAGCAGCTGGCCGCCGCTCACGCGGTCGCCGGGGCCGACGGACAGGCTCTCGACCGTGCCCGCGGCGGGCGCGACGACCTCGAGCTCCATCTTCATCGACTCCAGCACGACGAGGACATCGCCGGGGCGCACGCTGTCGCCGTCGCGGACGCGCACCGCGAGGACGCTGCCGGGCATCGGCGCCTCGAGTGCGGCGGCGCTGCGGCGCACGTCGCCGCGCAGGACCGGCGCCTGCTCGCCAAAGGCCCAGGCGCGCCCGTCGATCCCGACGCGGATGAGGTCGCCGTCACGCGCGCAGGCCCAGACGCGGCGGTGCCCGTCGAGCGTGACGGCGAGGCCGGCGGGACCCGGCTCGGCGCTCGCGGTGCGCGGCGGCCCGCCCGCGACGCGGACGCTGTCGCCGTCGACGACGAGCTCGATCGCGCCGCCGCCCCGCTCGGGCGCCAGTCGCCAGCACTGCGGCGCGCGGCCGTCGATCCGCCAGCCGCGCAGCGCGTCCCACGGCTCGCTGCCGGCGACCGGCGCCTGGAGCGTCTGGGCGAGCGCGGCGACGATCGCCGCGTCCTCGTCGCGCCCGGGCTCCGGCTCCGCCGCCGGCAACCGCTCGGCGAGCCGGGTGTCGAGCTCGCCGGCGCGAACCGCAGGGTCCGCCAGCAGGCGCCGCAGGAAGAACGCGTTCGTCGGGGGACCGAGGATCGACAGCGAGGCGAGCGCCTGGTCGAGCCGCTCGAGCGCGACGTCGCGCGCGGGCGCGTGCGCGATGACCTTGCACAGCAGCGAGTCGTAGTGCGTCGTGACCTCGCTGCCCGCCTGCACCCCGCTGTCGACGCGGATCCCGCTGCCCGACGGCTCGCGGTAGGCGACGATCCGCCCCGCCCGCGGCAGGAACCCGCGCGCGGGCTCCTCGGCGCAGACGCGCGCCTCGATCGCGTGGCCGTGCGCGACGAGGTCGGCCTGCTCGAGCCACAGCGGCTCGCCGGCCGCCAGCCGCAGCTGCGCCTCGACGAGGTCCAGCCCGTAGACGAGCTCGGTCACGGGATGCTCGACCTGCAGGCGCGCGTTGACCTCGAGGAAGTAGAAGTCCTCCCCGTCGTCGCCGGGCAGGAGGAACTCGCACGTGCCCGCGCCCGTGTAGCCCGCCGCGCGCGCGAGCGCGACGCACGCCTGCCCCATCCGCGCCCGCAGATCCTCCGACACGACCGGCGACGGGCACTCCTCGACGAGCTTCTGGTGGCGGCGCTGCAGGCTGCACTCGCGCTCGCCGAGGTGCAGCGCGCCGCCGGCGGCGTCGGCCAGGAACTGGATCTCGACGTGGCGCGCCGGCTCGACGTAGCGCTCGGCCAGCAGACGGTCGTCGCCGAACCCGGCGAGCGCCTCCCGCCGCGCAGCGCTCAGCGCCGCGGGCAGCTCGTCGAGCGCGCGCACGATCCGCATCCCGCGCCCGCCGCCGCCGGCCGCCGCCTTCACGACGAGCGGCAGCGGGCGCGGATGCTCGCCCGCCCACGCGAGGATCTCCTCGTCGGTGAGGTTCGGGCGCTCGATCCCGGGCACCGTCGCGATGCCCGCGTCGGCCGCCAGCCGCTTTGCCGCGAGCTTGTCTCCGAGCAGCTCGATCGCCGCGGGCGGGGGGCCGATCCACGTCACCGGGCAGGCGCGCGCGAAGTCGGCGCGCTCGGAGAGAAAGCCGTAGCCGGGATGGAGGGCCTGCGCGCCGCTGCGCGCGACCGCTGCGAGGATCCGCTCGATGTCGAGATAGGAGTCCGTCGCGGGCGCCGGGCCGAGCGCGACGGCCTCGTCGGCGAGCTGCACGTGCGGCGCCTGCGCGTCGGCTTCGGAGTAGACCGCGATCGCGCGGATGCCGAGCCGCTTCAGCGTCCTGATGACACGGACGGCGATCTCGCCGCGGTTGCAGACGAGCACGGACTCGAACATCGTCAGCGACGGCCCTTCCAGTCGACGGGCCCCGCCACGAGCGTGTGCGACCCCAGCGGCCGGCCGAGCACGCTGCGCAGCGCCTCGGCCGCGGCGAGCAGCGCGTCAAGGTCGATCCCGGTCTGGATGCCCATCTCGTGCAGCATCGAGACGAGATCCTCGGTCGCGATGTTGCCCGTCGCCCCGGCCGGGACGGGGCAGCCGCCGAGCTCGCCGAAGCTCGACTCGTACGACGCGCAGCCGGCCTCGAGCGCCGCGAGCACGTTCGCAAGGCCCTGCCCGCGCGTGTTGTGGAAGTGCGCCGTCAGCTGCACGTCGTCGCCGAGCGCGCGCCCCGCCTCCTCGAAGTGCTCGCGCACCTGGACCGGGTTGGCCATCCCGGTCGTGTCGCCGAAGGCGATCTCCTGCGCGCCCGCCTCGGCCAGGCGGCGCGCGATCGCCAGGACGCGGGCGCGGTCGACGACGCCCTCGTAGGGACAGCCGAAGCTCGTCGAGATGATCGCCTCGACGCGCAGCCCCGCCTCGCGGGCGCGCCCGATCACCCCCTCGAGATCCGCCAGCGACTGCTCGACCGTGCGGTTGACGTTGCGGCGGTTGTGCTCGGCGCTCGCAGAGATGAACACGCCGACCTCCTCGAAGTGCTCGCGCAGCTCGAGCGCGCGGTCCAGCCCGACCGCGTTCGGGACCAGCACGCTGCGCGCGACGCCCGGCGGCACGTCGATCGCCGTCAGGACCTCGCGCGCGTCCGCCAGCTGCGGGACGACCGAGGGGCGCACGAAGCTCGTGACCTCGATCCGCTCGAGCCCGGTGCGCACCAGCCGGTCGATCAACGCGACCTTGTCCGCCGTCGCGATCGTCTCGGGCTCGTTCTGAAAGCCGTCGCGGGGGCCGACCTCGCGGATCTGCACTGCGTGAGGAAGGCGTGGTCCTACGACGTCGCTCACGCGCCCAGCGCCCTGGCGATCACCATCTGCTGGATCTCGTCGGTGCCCTCGCCGATCGTCAGGATCTTCGCGTCGCGGTACATGCGGCACACCGGGTACTCCTCGATGTAGCCGTAGCCGCCGTGGATCTGCACCGCCTCCTCGGCGCAGCGCACCGCGAGGCGGCCGGTCTTGAGCTTGGCCTGCGCGGCGGCGAGGCTGAAGTCGCGCCCGGCGTCCTTCAGCAGGGCGGCGCGGTAGACGAGCAGCCGCGCGGCCTCGATCTCGGTCGCCATGTCGGCGAGCTTGACCTGGATCGCCTGGAACTTCGAGATCGGCCTGCCGAACGCGCGCCGCTGCTTGGCGTAGGCGAGCGCCTGGTCGAGCGCGCCCTGCGCGAGGCCGAGGCCCATCGCCGCGACGCCGATGCGGCCGATCGCGAGCACGTGCAGGAACTGCCTGAAGCCGTTGCCGCGCGGGCCGAGCAGGTTCTCCTCCGGCACGCGGCACCCGTCGAAGGTCAGCGGGCGCGTGTCGGAGGCGTGCCAGCCCATCTTGCGATACGGCTCGCCCTGCTCGTAGCCGGGCGTGCCGTTGGGGACGAGCAGGTTGGAGATCTCCCGCTCGCCCGTCAGCGCGGTGATCGTGACGAGGCCGGAGATCTCGGTGCCGGCGTTCGTGATGAACTGCTTGGCGCCGTCGATCACCCACTCGCCGTCCTCGAGGCGGGCGCGCGTCTTCGTGTTCGCGGCGTCCGAGCCGGCCTCGGCCTCGGTGAGGCCGAACGCGCCGAGGATCTCGCCGCTGCACAGCCGCGGCATCCAGTCCCGGCGCTGGCGCTCGCTGCCGAACAGGTAGATCGGCTGCGTGCCGAGCGACGTGTGCGCGCAGAGCGTGATCGCGACCGAGGAGTCCACGCGCGTGAGCTCCTCGACGGCGAGCGCGTAGGCGAGCGTGTCGCTGCCGGCGCCGCCGTAGCGCTCGGGAAACGGGATCCCCATGAGGTTCAGGGCGCCGAGCCTGGCGATGATGTCGTAGGGGACCTGCTTGGTGCGATCGAGCTCCCCGGCGACGGGCGCGACCTCGGCCTCGGCGAACTCGCGCACCGTGCGGCGCAGCAGCTCGTGGTCGTCGGAGAGATCGAGGTCCATCCTGCGCTCGCAGTATGAACGACCGTTCATCTCGACGCAACTCCCTCCGTTCCATCCCGGAGCTCCTTCGTTCGTCGACCGAGTACAGTCGCACCCGTGGCAGTGAACGCGCGCTCACCCAACCAGACGCGCGAGCGCATCCACGACGCCGGCCTGACGCTCTTCAACGAGCGCGGCTACACCGGGACGACCGTGCGCGAGCTCGCCGACGCCGTCGGTCTGACCCCCGGCGCGATCTACAACCACTATCCCTCCAAGGAGTCGCTGCTGTTCGCGATCATCGACCGCGTCCACGACGAGGCCGACACGATCCTGTCGGAGACGCTGCGCGGCGTCGGCAACGACCCGGTCGCGCAGCTCGAGGCGCTCGCCTCGGCCTTCACGGCGTTTCACATCGCGCGCCCGCGCGAGACGCGCGTCGCCAACCGCGACTACATCTACCTGCCGCCGGGCGAGCGCGAGAGCGTCGTGCGCCGCCGCCGCCGCGTCCGCGCGCTGTTCGCCGAGGTGCTGCGCGACGGCGAGCGCCGCGGGCACTTCTCGTTCGGCGAGCTCGGCAGCCCAGACGCCGTCCAGGCCGCGAGCATGGCGATCCTCAACATGGTCGTGCTCGTCGCGGAGTGGTTCGATCCCGCAGGTCCGCGCAGCGCGGACGAGACGGCGGCGCTGCACGGACGGCTTGCGCTGCGGATCGCGCGGGGCGGGCGCTGATCAGGCGAGTCCGTCGTCGGCATTCGTGCGGGACGCCGTCGGACACGCGCTACGGTCGCTTGAGCCGCAAGCTCAGGAGGCGGCGCGCGGCGGCGCGTTCACGATCCGCCTTAGGGTCTGCACAAGCTCCTCGACGATCGCCTCCAACACCGTGCTCACATCGCCAACCGCCCCATTGAGCTTCTCCGCCAGCACCTGCGTGCGGTCCTCCAACGTCGGGGGCGGCGTCGCGGCCGGGGGCGGCGGCGGGGGCGGGGGCGGGGCGTCGATGACCGGCGGCGGGGGCGGTCGCACGATCGGGGAAGCGCCCGGATCGACGGCGGGGGGCCGACGGCGCTCAGGCTGCGCGGCGGGCGCCGGGACGGCGTCGCGCGCGCTCGATCCGCCGCGCTCCGGCCGTCGGGCAGCGCGCCGTTCATCCGCAGGCGCGACCGGCGCCACCGTGTCCTCATCGGCCGCATCGCTCGATGCGACCTGCTCGGCCGGGGGCACCTCCGGGCCCGTCAGCAGCTGCCGGATCGAGCCCAGCCCGCCGAATCCGCCGGCGCCGATCAGCACCACGACGAGCGCCGCGACCATCGCAGCGGGCACGAGCGCGGCGGCCGTCCCGGCCTTCAGCAGCTGGCGCAGCCATGCGCCGACGAGGTCCATGACTCGATGATAGGCACGGCGCGTACCAGCGGGCGGCGGTCGATCGCCCTCACCCTGCGACTCGCGCTGCTCGGGCTGACGATCGCGCTGGCGATCATCGCGGCGATCGGCATCGCAGCGTTCCTCAACGCGCGGCAGAGCTACGAGGACCGCCTCGTCGCGACGACGAGCCTCGAGGTCGCGGCGGCGAACCTGCTCGCCTCGACGGTCGCGCTCGAGGCCAACCTCGCACAACGGCGCTCGCGCAGGGCGGCCGGCTTCGTCCAGGACGCGGCGCGCAGCTTCAAGAAGGCCGCGGCCACGCTCGCGCGGCTGGCGCGCGACGACCCGCGCAGCCGCGCGCTCGCCGAACGGATCGAGCCCGCGCGTGCGGCCGCAAGCGCGCTCGCGGTTCGCCCCACGATCG
Source organism: Actinomycetota bacterium (assembly GCA_019348575.1). The sequence goes on from JAHWJE010000007.1 coordinate 7,839, forward strand.
ACGCGACGCGCGCAGCCGCCCGTCGCCACCTGCCCGCGGTGCGCGAGGCCGTGCGGCGGATCGCCGCGCGCCAGCCCGTCCGCCGTGCGGAGGCACGCGAAGCCACGCAGCGGCGCACCCGGACGGCCCTGATCACGACCGTGCTGGGCGCGGGCTTCGCGACCGTGGGCGTGCTGGCGTTCCTCACGCTGCTGATCGGCGCGATGCGCCGCCCGCTCGACGACCTCGTGACGGCGACGCGGCGGATGTCCTCGGGCGACCTCGCCGCGCGCGTCGAGCCCAGCGGGCCCGCGGAGCTCCAGGCGCTCGGCGTCGCGTTCAACGCGATGGGCGCCGAGCTCGCGACCGCGAGCGCGCGGGTCGAGACCCAGCGTCAGCGCCTGGCGACGACGATCCAGAGCCTCGGCGACGGCCTGATCATGTGCGACAACGGCGACCGCATCACCGCGATGAACCCGCGCGCGGCCGAGCTCGTGCCGGGGCTGCGCGTGGGATCGCCCGCGCACGGCGGCGGGAGCCCGCTGCCCCCGCTCGCCGACGCGCTCGCGCGCGAGGTCACGGTCACGCGCGAGGGCGACCTCACGCTCGCCGTCACCGCGGCGCGCCTGGCGGGCCCCGACGGCGGCACCGTCTGGACGCTGCGCGACATCACCGAGCGTGCGCGGCTCGAGCAGGCCAAGAGCGACTTCGTCGCGACGGCGTCGCACGAGCTGCGCAGCCCGCTGACGTCGATCAAGGGGTTCATGGAGCTGCTCGAGACGACGAGCGCCGAGAACCTCAGCGACCGCCAGCGCGAGTTCATCTCGATCGTGCTGAAGTCGACCGACCGGCTCGTCGACCTCGTCAACGACCTGCTCGACATCGCGCGGATCGAGTCCGGCCAGTTCGAGGTCCATGCGCGCAGCGTCGATCTGCGCGAGACGATCGAGGAGGTCGCCGCGCTCATGACGCCGCGGCTGCAGGCAAAGCGCCAGCGCCTCGACCTGCAGATCTACGAGCCGCGCCCGCCGGCCTTCGCCGACCCCGCCCGCATCCGCCAGGTCGTGATGAACCTGATGACCAACGCGCACGTCTACACCGACGAGGAGGGCACGATCACCCTGCGCCTCGAGGGCGACGCCCGGGCCACGAGGATCACCGTCGCCGACAGCGGCCGCGGGATGACTCGCGAGGACACGCGCCGGATCTTCGATCGCTTCTACCGCGGCTCGGCCGGCGAGCGAAAGAGCCCCGGCACCGGGCTCGGGCTTGCGATCGTCAAGTCGCTCGTCGACCTGCACGGCGGCGCGATCGACGTCACGAGCGAGCTCGGGCGCGGGACGACGTTCACCGTGCAGCTGCCCACGGCGCTCGGCGCGAGCGGCGCGCCCGGCGCGCCGCTCAGCGCCGCGTCGTCGGACGGGCTGGCCGCGCGGCGCGTGCTGATCGTCGACGACGAGCCCGCGCTCGCGACGCTGATCGCCCAGCAGCTTCAGCCGCTGGGCGTGCAGACCCTGCAGGTGCACTCCGGCGCCGAGGCGCTCGCCCGGCTGCGCGCCGAGCGCTTCGACGCGATGACCCTCGACATCCTCATGCCCGGCATGAACGGCTTCGGCGTGCTCGACGCGCTGCGCGCCGACCCGCAGCTGCGCGACCTCCCGGTGATCTTCGTCTCGGTGTCCTCGCGCGCGCCGCAGCTCGAGGGCGAGTGGACGGTCACCAAGCCGATCGACCGCCGCCGCCTGACCGACGTGCTCGCCGCGGCGATCGAGGCCAAGCGCTCGCGCGTGCTCGTCGTCGCGCCCGAGGCGCTGCGCCCCGCGCTCGCGCCGTCGCTGAGCGCGCTGGGCATCGAGCATCGCTGGGAGGCGACGGCCGAGGGCGCCGCGCGCGCGGGCGCGGAGGAGCTGTTCGAGGTGGCGCTCGTGCACGCGAGCATCGAACCGAAGAGCGCGTTGCTGGACGCGAGCGTCCTGCGCGGGCGCCGGCGCGGGCGTTCGGTCATCCTGTTCTCTGCCGACGGCGACGCAGACGCCGCCGCCGGCGGCGTCGGAATGCCGGTCTTCGGACTCTCGCAGGCCGTCGAAGTCCTGCGATCGGCGCTCGGCGAGAGCCCCACGGCTGGAGGAAGATGATGGCGGTGAGCACGGAGCGGCAGCTGCAGGAACGCATCGAGGAGCTCGAGGCCGAGCTCTCCAAGCGCGCCCGCGAAGCCGCCGACAACGAGCAGCAGCTCCAGCGCTACGCGGCCGACCTGCGCGAGACGTTCAAGGAGGAGCGCGCCCGCGCGCAGGAGCTGCGCGAGTCCTACATGCTCACCGTGCGCGCGCTCGCAAGCGCGGTCGAGGCGCGCGATGCCTATACCGGGCGCCACGCCGAGCGTGTCGCGGCCTACGCGATGCAGCTCGCCGATGCCTACGGGATGCGCCTCGCGGACACCCCCGAGATCGAGTTCGGCTTCCTGCTGCACGACGCGGGCAAGGTCGCCGTTCCCGACGCGATCCTCTTCAAGCCCGGCCGCCTGACGGCCGCCGAGCGGCTGATCATCGAGCAGCACCCGGTGACGGGGTCGGAGATCGTGCGCGACATCGCGTTCCTCGGCGCGGCGCGCGACGTGATCCGTCATCACCACGAGCGCTGGGACGGCACGGGCTACCCGGACGGCCTGGCAGAGGAGGCGATCCCGCTCTCGGGCCGGCTCGTGGCGGTCGCCGACACGCTGGACGCGCTGACGACGAACCGGCCGTACCGCGACGCGTCGACGATCGCGCAGGCGCGCGCGATCATCCTGCAGGGGGTCGGCACGCACTTCGACCCGGCCGTGATCGAGGCGTTCGAGAAGCTGTCCGACGACGACATCCAGCGCACCAGGTCGAGGATCGGCTAGTGGCCGGGCAGCACGCGGTGCTGATCGTGGACGATGACCCGTTCATCCGCAAGCTCATCGTCACGACGCTCGAGGGCGTCTCGACGTTCGACCTGCACGAGGCCCGCGACGGCGAGGAGGCGGTCCAGGCCGCGCGCCGCGAGGGGCCGCGGCTCGTGTTCCTCGACATCGACATGCCGCGCCTGGACGGCATCGAGGCGTGCCGCCAGATGCGCGCCGAGCCGACGATGGTGGGCGCGAAGATCGTGATGCTGACCGCGGCGGCCGACGAGCGCGCGCGCGATCGCGCGGCCGCCGCGGGCGCCGACCGCTTCCTGACCAAGCCGTTCAGCCCGCTGGACCTGCTGCGGCTCGTCGACGAGCTCGACAGCGGCGGGCGCTAGCGCCGCCTCGTGAACAGCCCGCCGGTGATGTCGCTGATCTTCCACTCGTCGGAGATCTTCTGCAGCTCCACGTCGGTCCCGAAGCCGGTGACGTGGACGACGGCGCGGTCGCCGGTGATCTTCGCCTCGTCGACCTCGCCGCCGGCCAGAGCGTCGCGGATCGGCTCGCTCAGCTGCGCGTGGACCTTCACGATCGCCTCCTCGCACGTCTCTGCCTTGACGGGCTTGATGATCGGCGGGTCGTCCGCGAGCTCCCTGAGGAGCCTGCGCTTGGCGGGCTCGGTGAGCTGCGCGCAGACCTTCTTCTCGTCGCCCTTGGACAGGCCGATCACCGCGGTGCTGACGACGTCCTCGGGCGTCGGCGTGCCGAAGTCGCCGCCGCAGCCCACGGCGGCGGCGGCGAGAAGGGCGAGCAGGGCGGCGGCGAGGACGGTGGCGCGCATAGGGTCCGAGGCTAGCGTCTCGGCGCGCGGAGGGCGCGCGTTTCGCGTACGTTCCCGGCGGTGGCGATCACGCTCGACGAAGCTCTGCTGATGCTCAACGACCGCCTCGGGCAGGAGGTCACGGCGTGGGTCGAGGTCGTGCACGAGACGCCGCTGCTGATCGCCACGGGCCTGCTCGAGAACTGGAGTCAGGAACGGACCGGCGTCGCGGTCGAGGGCGCGCCCAGCCACTTCGACCTGCGCGGCCACTACTCGATCGCCGACGCGCGCTTCGATCTCAGCGACGCGCCGGTCCAGTCGGTCAGCGAGCGCAGCGATGGCCTGACGTTCCGCGTCGAGGGGGGCGTGCGGCTCGTCGTGACGTGGCAGCCCAAGGCCGAGGGCGACCTCGTCTAGTGGGTCGCCCAGGAACGTTGTGCTCGAAACCCCGGGATGCCGGCGCCGCCAGGCAAGGACGCAGGATCGAAGGTGTGGCCCTGCCACATCGAGATCCGAGGACGCCGCCTGGCGGTGATCGGCGCCCGAGGTTTCGGGTGCAACGTTTGTGGGCGGCCCACTAGCGCAGCTGGTGCGCGAGAGCGGAGGCGTCGGCGGTGCCGACGGCGACGAGGATCAGCACGATCCCCATCAGCAGCGCCCACATCGCGACCCGGTCGGGCCGGGTGCCGACACTCTCGATCGGCCGGCGCGGGGGGCGCCGGCGCTCGACCTCGACGCTCCGCGGGACGGCTGGGGCGGGCACGGTCCGACCGCGGATCTCGACGGTCCGGCGCGCCGGGATCGCCGTTCCCCTCGCGTGGGCGCCACGTCGGTCGCCGGCGGGCGGGCGAACGGCGTCCGCCTCGGCGTGCGGGCGCTCGCGCGCTGCGTGCCGCGCGTGGTCCTCGGCGCGATCGGCGCGACGGCGCGCCTCGTCGGTGCGCGCGTAGACGTCCTGGAGATGTTCGACGTCGGCCCACCATGCGCGGGCCTCGGTATCTGCCATGGAACTCGGCCTCTTTCCTCGGAGTGCCTACGGGGTTAGCTGACGGGCTCGCGCTGAAAGAGCTGCGCTACGCCGCGGACTGCCGGCGATTCGCCCCGGTTGTGGTTCCCCCGCTCCCCGAGGCCTGCGGACCCGGGGATTCGGCGATCTGACGGGCGGCATCGTAGCAGCGATCTATTTCCCTGCATACGCGCAGTGTTATGGAGAGCCCGGACGGAACCGCGGAGTTTGCGGCTTCGCTGCCGGCGGATCTCATCGGGGCTGGTTGCGGCGGGCGTTGCTGGCCGACAGAGGCGCGAGCGAAGCCGAGGCGACGTGCGGAACGAATGCCGGCGGCTACCGCCCAGCCACTTCCTCGATGTACTCGGCGACGAGCTTGGCGTCCTCGCCCTCATACAGCTTGGCGGGCATCTGGCCCTGGCCACGCGCGCGGCCCTCCTCGATCGCGTTCAGCGTCAGGGCGGCGCTCGGCGCGAGGACGTCGAGGTCGGGCCCGACGCGGCCGACCGCCCCGGCGTCGGCGAGCGCGTGGCAGACGGCGCACCGCTCGTTGAAGAGGATGCGTCCCTCTTGCAAGTCGGAGCTGAGCTTCGTGCCGCCCGGCCCGGCGGCGGCCTGGTCGCTGGTGATGACGATCGCCGGGACGACCAGCCCGAACAGCACGATCGCGGCCACGATGGCGAACTCGCCGATGTGCAGCGGCCGGCGGCGCCCGCGCTCGAGCGTGTCACGGACGCCGCGCGGGCCACCGCGCATCGCCACGAGGACGACGGCGAGCCCCAATGCGACGAAGAACGAGACGAAGGCGATTGCTGCCATCCGGCGGCCAATCTACTCGACAGCGAGACGAAGACGCCTCATCACCGTTCACCAGCGGCGCGACCGCATCTGCTCGCGCTCGGCGCAGGGTCTCGGCCGGATCAGGCGGCGCCGTCGGGCGATCAGCGGCGCCGTCCCGCGCCGAAGTTCATGACGGGCGGCGCGACGGCGCGGAAGTCGTCGGTCCCGGTCGCAGCGACCTGCTGTGCCGCCCGCTGCATCTCGGCCTGGCGAGCGAGCTCGATCGCGTACGCACCGCCGGCGAAGCCGGTGGTCAGGGAGAAGTCCTTGAGCTGCGCCGCCACGCGATCGCCGACCTCGAGGGGGGTGAGGCGCCGCGCGACGACGTTGACGGCGCCGCCCCCCGACGCGTGGCGCTCCAGGCGGCCCTCGACGACGACGAGCGGCTCGGTCCGCACGGTCAGCCGGTCGCGCTCGTAGATCTGCGGCGAGACGACGACGTTGACGGTCCCGTGCTCGTCCTCGAGCAGCAGGAACGTGACGCCCTTGGCGGTTCCCGGCCGCTGACGGGCGATGACGAGGCCGCCGATGCGCACCGGCGCGCCGTGGCGCAGCCGTGCGAGCGCGCCGACGTCGACGGCGCCGGCGGCGTGCAGGCGCGCGCGCAGCAGCCCGACCGGGTGCGCCGAGGCCGTCAGCCCCGTCGTCGCGTAGTCGGCGACCATCTCGTCCCAGTCCGACAGCGGCTGCAGCTTCGGCGGCGCGGGCAGGTCGAGCGCGAGCGCGAGCTGCACGCCCTCGTGCCCGCGCGCGCGCACGGACGGGTGGGACGGTTTCGTCACGCCCAGCTGCCACAGCGCGACGCGGCGATCGCCGCCCGCGAGCGCGTCGCAGGCGCCCGACCAGGCGAGCTTCTCGAGCGCAGCGCGCCCCGCCCCGGCACGCGAGGCGAGGTCCTCCAGCGAGCGAAACGGCCCGCCCTCGCGGCGGGCCTGCACGAGCGCCGCGACCTCGTCGGCGCGCACGCCGAGCACGTAGCCCAGGCCGACCTGGACAGCGCCGTCCGGCGTCACGGTGCAGCCGACGTCGCTTGCGTTCGCATCCGGCGCGACGACCTCGATCCCGCGCCGCTGCGCCTCGTGGACGAGCGCGTCGGGCGGGTAGAACCCCATCGGCTGCTCGTCGAGCAGCGCGCAGAGAAACTCCGGCCCGTAGTGCACGCGCAGCCACGTCGACTGGTAGGCGAGCAGTCCGAAGGCGGCGCCGTGAGCCTTGGGAAAGCCGAAG
>JAHWJE010000080.1 GCA_019348575.1 Actinomycetota bacterium
TCGCGGATGCAGGGCGCCGCAGGTCGAAGGTGGACAGTGCCAGCGGCACGGCCGCCTTCGACATGTGGCGATCCTGCGCCGCGAGACGCGGGCAGATGGCGGTGCCGGTCGTGGAATCAGCCATCTACTACTAGTGCCGGACAGCGCCGCGCGGACGCTGGCGCTGCGGCTGCGCGCGCAGGGCCTGGCGGGTCCGCGGGCGCCGAGTGCCGAGGCGGCCGTGCGGCGCGTCGTGGGCGTCCAGGCGCAGGAGCTGCGATTCGCGCGGCTTGCATTCCGGCCGCGCTGCGCCGCGGGTCTCGTCGCGGCGGATGTCGATGCGACGGCCGCGTGGTCGGCACCTGGCGGCACGCCGCCGACGACTGGCTGGAGCCGTTCGAGCCCCTCAGCGACGAGGTGCTCGCCGCGGTACGGCGAGAGCGCGAGGACGTCGGGCGCTTTCTCGGCGACGCACCGTAGGCGTCCGCGCCACGTGCGAACATGTGTTCGTCGCCGCCGCGCCGCTGCTGCAAAGAATTCCTTCCCTCTGAGCGGCCTGCACGTCGCCGGCGACATCTCGTCCCCCTACCCTCGGCCCAGTCTTGAGCACCTACCCCGATTCCGTCCCGCGCCCCGCGGCGCAGATCGCGACCGGCGTCGCGCCACCGCACTCGGTCGAGGCCGAGCAGTCGGTGCTGGGCGGGATCCTGCTGTCGGATCGCGCGATGTACGGCCTGGTCATCGAGGAGGGCCTCAAGGCCGAGGACTTCTACCGCGAGCGCCACCGGCTGATCTACGAGTCGATGCTCGCGCTGTACCGCGAGAGCGAGCCGATCGACGTGCTGACCGTCGCCGAGCACCTGCGCTCGACCGGCAAGCTCGAGGAGGCCGGCGGCAAGGCCGCGATCGACGAGCTGACGGGCGGCGTGCCGGGCCTGGGCGGCATCCGCCGCTACGCCCAGATCGTGCGCGAGCACGCGCTCATGCGCCGCCTGCTGAGCACGACGTACGAGATCCAGGCGTCCGTCCTCAACCACTCCGCGGCGCCGCGCGAGCTCGTCGAGCAGGCCGAGCGGGCGATGCTCGAGGTCGCCCACGACGACCGTCAGAAGGACTTCCGGACGATCGACGAGATCCTCCACGACGAGCTGAAGAAGATGGAGAAGCTCTCGCGCGAGGGCACGGCGCTGACGGGCACGCCGAGCGGCTTTCGCGATCTGGACGAGATCACCGGCGGGTTTCAACCCGGCAACCTGATCGTCATCGCGGCGAGGCCGTCGATGGGGAAATGTAATCGAGGATCGGCTTTAGTCTATGACTCGTTCACTGGAGCGCGGCGACGGCTCGATGAGTTGGTCGCGCTGTGCGAGTCCGGCGAGGAGGTCTGGGTCGCGGCGGTCGGGCCGGATCTCCGCCTCCGGCACGCGCGCGTCTCGGAGACGTTTCGCAACGGCGTCAAGCCCCTGTTTCGGGTGACCACGCGCCTCGGTCGCCGAACCGACCTGACGGCCAATCATCCCCTTCTGACGCTCGAGGGCTGGAGGCGCGTCGACGAGCTTGAGCCCGGCGCGCGGATCGCAGTCCCGCGCAGCCTGCCGGCGCCGCTGCAGTCGCAGCACATGCCCGATCACGAGCTCGTACTGCTTGCGGGCTTGATCGCGGACGGTTGCCTCATCGCCCACTCGACTCCGACGTTCACATACGGAGAAGGATCGGCCGTCGCAGGCGAGATGCAGCAGGCGACGGAGGAGATCGGCGCGCGCTGGCATGCGAGTCGCACGTCATCGGAGAGAGCGAACTTCAGCGCGTATCTCAGCGGCGATCGCTCCCCCAACGGCAACCCCGTCACAGAGCTCTGCAAGCGCCACGGCATCTGGGGCAAGCTCTCCGAGAAGAAGTTCGTCCCGGACGCGATCTTCGGCCTCGACGAGCGCGCGATCGCGCGCTTCCTCGGGATCCTCTACGCCTGCGACGGGCATGTGTACGCGACGGACCGCCTGCGCCAGGTCGGCTACTCGACGATCAGCGAACGGCTCGCGCGCGACGTCCAGCACCTCCTGCTGCGGCTCGGCATCGTGTCGTGCATCCGCACCCTGAAGCGCGCCGTCCACGAGGGCACGGAGAAGGTCGCGCGCGAGGTCCGGATCACGGGGCAGGACGGCATCGCGCGCTTCTGCCGCCTCGTCGACATCCCCGGCAAGGCGCCGCAGGCGGGGCGCGCGCTCGCCGGGCTGAAGGCCGTCGGCGCCGGCACGAACGTCGACACCGTGCCGCCGGCGATCTGGGATCGCGTGCTCGCGGTCAAGGGCGACCGCACCTGGCGCGAGGTCAGCGTCGCCGCCGGCCATCCGCCGAACCACAACTGGCACGTCGGCACGCGCGGGCTGTCACGGGCACAGCTTCAGAAGCTCGCCGACTGGAGCGGCGACGAGGAGCTCGATGAGATCGCCACCTCCGACCTGTGGTGGGACGAGATCGTCTCGATCGAGCCGATCGGCGAGGAGGAGACCTTCGACCTCACCGTTCCCCTCCACCACAACTTCGTCGCCGACGATCTCGTGGTGCACAACTCGGCGCTCGTGACGAACATCGCCGAGAACGCGTCGATCGACCACAAGAGGCCGGTCGCGCTCTTCTCGCTGGAGATGTCGGAGACCGAGCTCGCACAGCGCTTCGTCGCATCGCAGGGGCGGATCAAGGGCGACCTGCTGCGCAAGGGCCGCGTCGCCGACAACAAGTGGCCCGACATCCTCAAGGCGTCGGCGAAGCTCGCCGCCGCGCCGCTCTACGTCGACGACTCGTCCGATGTCGGGATCCTCGAGATCCGCGCCAAGGCGCGCCGCCTGCACCAGCAGGCGCCGCTGGGCCTGATCATCGTCGACTACCTGCAGCTGATGCGGCCCGATCCGGGGATCGACTCCCGCGTCCTGCAGGTCGGCGCCATGAGCCGCGGGCTGAAGATCCTCGCGCGCGAGCTGAACGTGCCGGTGATCGCGCTGTCGCAGCTCTCGCGCGCGGTCGAGACGCGCGGCAGCACGCTCGAGAGCAAGAAGCCGCTGCTGTCGGACCTCAGGGACTCGGGCAGCATCGAGCAGGACGCCGACCTCGTCGCCTTCATCTACCGCGAGGAGTACTACGACAAGGAGTCAGAGCGGGCGGGAATCGCGGACATCATCATCGCCAAGCACCGCAACGGGGCGCTCGGCGATGTCGAGCTGACGTTCGCCAAGGAGTATCCGAAGTTCCTGAACTACACCTCGCCCGAGCGCTACGCGTGATGCCGATGGCGGCCAGCGGCGACTACGGCGTCGGGCTGCGGCGCGGTGCGCGGCGGCTGCGGTCGCCCGGCGACCGCCAGACGGCGAAGGCCGCGACGGCGATCAGCGGGAAGGCCTGCAGCAGCCCGAGCGCCCAGTGTCCGGTGTGTGCGATGACGTGCATTGGTGTCGATCACTCCTCTCCCTGCGCGGGCGGCCGGCGGGACGCAAGCGTCCCGCCGGCCGGGCCGGGGCTGCTCACCGCAGCCCCGGGCGCCGCGCTGCTGACGTCAGGCCGTGGCGGGGCGCCGCGTGTCCGCGGCGGGGCTCGAGAGGCCGATCGCGATGCCTGTCACGGCGATCGCCAGGTGCAGCAGGTTGTCGGCGGTGTTGATCGGGATGATCGACAGCAGCAGGCCGCCGTCGCCGACGACGAAGCCGAGAATCGTGACGAGCACGTAGACGATGCCGTAGCCGATGCTGAACAGGCGCGCCTTCGCGGCCGTGCCCGCCATCGCGAGGCCGACGATGCCCGACAGCAGGTGCACGACGTTGTGCCAGCCGTTGATGTCGAACACGATCAGCGTCCCGCGCTGGGCGCTGTCGCCGATGCCGAAGCTCGACTCGACGAGAAAGCCGGCGATGCCAACGAGCACGAGGACGGCGCCGAGCACCATGGCGTAGACCTGTGCGAGTGTCTTGTCTTGCATGTGCTACCTCCGAAGACGGGGAACGTGACACGGTGTTCGCTCGCGAGGGCCCTGCCGGATCACCGGACGCGCGCGCCGTGGCTCACCGTCTGCCGCCCCCACGTGGCCTACGCTCGTGTCGCCTCCGTGTCCGTCCGCGCCGCGCCATGTCCGTGATCTCCGAGGAGCGCTGCGCCTTCGACCTCTGCGACGGCAGCGGCTTCGTGTTCGACGACGCGACGAACACCGCCCGCGACTGCCGCTGCCGCGCGCAGCGCGTCAGCCGTGCCCGCGCACGCTCGCTGAGCGGCGTGATCCCGCGCAAGTACCGCGGCGTGTCGTTCGACCGCCCGCCGGTGACGGAGATCGCCGGGCCGGTGACGGCGGCGGTCAGGCGCTTCGTCAGCCGGATCGACGAGAACCTCGACGCCGGCCGCGGGCTGTGGTTCTTCGGATCGGTTGGGACGGGCAAGACGACGCTCGCGATGCTCGTCTCGCGCCACGCGCTCGAGGCCGGGCGCAGCGTCGCGATCTACTCGCTGCCGCGCCTGCTGGCCGAGATCCGCACGACGTTCGACGACGACCGCGGCAACTCGTACGTCGACCTGCTCGACCGGCTGGCGGCCGTCGACCTGCTGCACATCGACGACGTCGGCGCCGAGAAGACGAGCCCCTGGGTGCTCGAGCAGCTCTACGCGATCGTCAACGCGCGCTACGAGGACGAGCGCTCGGTGATCATCACGACGAACCTCGAGCGCGACGACCTCGCCGAGCAGATCAACGAGCGCACGGTGTCGCGGCTGGAGGAGATGTGCGAGGTGCTGCCGCTGTGGGGGGCCGACGCGCGCCAGCAGCGGCCCGACGTGCGATCGGCCTCCTAGACCGTCCGCCTAGACTCTCGACGTATGCCAGGAATCTGCATCGTCGGCGCCCAGTGGGGCGACGAAGGCAAGGGCAAGGTCGTCGACCTCGTCGCCGAGCAGGCGGACGCGATCGTGCGCTTCCAGGGCGGCAACAACGCCGGCCACACGATCATCCGCAACGGCGAGGTCTTCAAGTTCCACCTGATCCCGTCGGGGATCCTCTATCCAGGCAAGCGCTGCATCATCGGCAACGGCGTCGTGATCGACCCGCGCGTGCTGACCGACGAGCTCGACGCGCTCAGGGCCCGCCGGATCGACACGAGCGGCCTGCGGATCAGCGCCAACGCGCACGTGATCATGCCCTACCACCTGCTGCTCGACACCGCCGGCGAGACGAAGCTCGGCAAGCTGCAGATCGGCACCACGCGTCGCGGCATCGGCCCCGCCTACGCCGACAAGGCCGCGCGCCTGGGCATCCGCATGCAGGACCTGCTCGACGAGAAGATCCTCAAGAAGAAGATCACCGCGGCGATCGACCCCAAGCGCCTGAGCCTGCGTCCGTACGCGAAGGACCCGGCGCTCGACCTGCAGTCGATGACCGAGGCCTACCTGACCTACGGCCACCGCCTCGAACGCCACATCGCCGACACCGCGCGCCTGGTCTGGGATGCGCTGGACGCCGGGAAGCTCGTCATCTACGAGGGCGCCCAGGGCGCGCTGCTGGACATCGACCACGGCACCTATCCGTTCGTCACCTCCTCCAATCCCGTCGCCGGCGCGGCCTGCGTCGGCGCCGGCGTCGGGCCGAAGGACGTCCACGAGGTCTGGGGCATCGCGAAGGCCTACGTCACGCGCGTCGGGTCGGGGCCGTTTCCGACCGAGCTCGACGACGAGGTGGGCGAGGAGATCCGCCGCCGCGGCGGCGAGTTCGGCACGACGACCGGCCGCGCGCGGCGCACGGGCTGGCTCGACATCCCGGCGCTGCGCTACGCGTCGCGGATCAACGGCCTGACGTCGCTTGTGATCACGAAGCTCGACGTCCTCTCCGGCTTCGAGAAGATCAAGGTCTGCACCGCCTACAGCGGTCCTGACGACGCCTGCTTCACCGACTTCCCCTACCACCAATCGGTGCTGCACCACGCCAAGGGCGAGTACATCGAGCTCGAGGGCTGGACGGAGGACATCGGCGAGTGCCGCACGGCCGGCGACCTGCCGCAGGCGGCGCGCGACTACCTGAGCTTCATCGCCGAGCAGGTCAAGGTGCCGGTCGTGCTCGTCGGCGTCGGGCCGGGGCGCGAGCAGGTCATCTGGATGCAGGACGCGCTGGCGCCGCTCGCGGCGGCGGCGTAGCGCCCGGGTCGGCCCCCTGCAGCCGCAGCCGGCGCTCGCCGCGGCGCAGCGCGCGCCTGACGAGCGATGTCGACGACAGCAGGCCGAGCGCCGCGAGCGTGATCTGCAGGCTGATGATCCCGTCCTCGCTCCAGTAGACGTCGTCGAGCCGCAGCAGCAGGGCGGACTCGTCGAGCGTCAGCGCCACGCCGGCCCCGAACGGCACCGCGAGCAGCTCATCGAGGCGCTCGTCGCGCGACAGCACCGAGGCGCCGCCGGCGAGGAACGCGATCGCGATGCCCGGCACGAAATGGTGGATGTGGCGCTCGCCGACCACGATGTCGCGCAGCGGCCCCATCGGCCCGCGCCGGCGGATGAGGTACGTCCCCAGCCGCGCGCAGCCGAAGGTCAGCGTGAAGGACGCCAGCAGGTTCAGCAGCGCCGTCTCGCGCGGGCTCATGCTCTCCAGGCCGGCAGCGGCGACGGCGACCGTCTCGCGCACGGCGACGTCGGCGGACTCGAGGGGAGCGAGCTCGGGATGGGCCTCGATGCGGGCGCGCAGCATCCGGCCGACCTCGCCTGCGAGCACCGCCGCGGTCAGACCGAAGGCGGCGATGCCGAGCGCCACGGTCCCGCGCTCGGCGCGCAGGCGACGGCGGCGCGCCCAGGGCAGCTCGATCGCGCCGGGCAGGCGGCGGCGACGCCGGCCGCGACGGCGGGCGTCGCGCCTCAGGCCCACCGCTCCAGCAGGTCCTCGTCGCCGACCTCGCGCACGACGCGCGCGGGCACGCCCATCGCCACGGCACGCGCCGGGACGTCCCGGGTGACCACCGCGCCGGCGGCGACGAACGCCTCCTCCCCGACCTCGACGCCCGGGCAGAGCGTCACGCCGCCGCCGACCCGGCACGCCCGGCGCAGGACGGGGCCGCGCAGCGCGACGTCC
>JAHWJE010000081.1 GCA_019348575.1 Actinomycetota bacterium
TGAACGACCTCTCGTTCGAGGAGATCGGGGCGGCGTTCGGGATCACCGCGGCCGGCGCGAAGCAGACGGTCTACGAGGCACGGATGGCGCTGCACGAGCGCTCGCAGGGGCGTGAGATGGACTGCGACGACGTCAGGGTGAGGATCTCCGCCGCCGACCGCCGCGTGTTGCGCGGCCGCCGCGTGCGTGCGCACCTCGCGGCCTGCACTCCCTGCCGCACCTTCGCGGAGGCGATCCCCGCCCGCCAGGCGAGCCTCGCGGCGCTCGCGCCGCCGCCCGCGTCGTCGCCCATCGACCCCGACACGTCGATGACGAGCAGCACCCGAGCGCCCTTGCGCAGCTCGCCCCACTTCTCCACGAGGCGCACGAGCACCGCCGGCGCGGGCAGGCCGAGCGTGGTCTGCGGCTGCGCCGGGTCGACGCCGTGGGCGATCTCGTCGATCAGGCCCTCGCGGCCCGAGGCGATGAGCTCGTTGAGGTGGCGGACCGCTGCCGGCAGCAGCATCGTGCGGGCGATCGTGGCGGCGGTCTCCGCCTCGATGTTGACCTTCGTTCCGTACTGCTCGACTCCGACCTCATAGCGCGCCTCGAGCTCGCGCTCGGACAGCGGCGGCGGGCGCGCCGTGCGGGGCGGCGCGGGCGCGCGCTCGAGCTCCGCGGTCAGCTCGGACACCCGCTCCTGCGCGTTGGCGGCGCGCGTGGCGAGCTCGCGGCCCCGCAGCTCGGCATCGTGGACCCGCTCGTCGGCGGAGCTGCGCAGGCGCTCGGCCTCCGCAAGCCGCTCGCTGAGCTCCGCCGCGCGCTGCTGGACCTCGGAGAGGACGGAGCCGTCCTCGAGCGAGACGATGCGGGCGCCCGCGGACACGGCCTGCGCCAGCCGCAGCGCGCTGTAGCCGCAGTACGTCCCGAGCTCGAGGACGAGGCGCCGCCGGCCGCGAGCGCGGCCACGTCCAGCATGCCGCCATGGGTATGGCTCGCGCTGACCCTGGGCGCGGCGCTCCTGGTCGGGCTCTCCATCGCTGTCTGGAAGCTGGCGCGACGCCCCGCCGTCGAGGGCGCTGCGCGATAGCAGCACAGCGCTAGGAGGCAGGCTTGGGCTTGGGCTTGGGCTTCGGGCCCGGCGGCGGCTGCTCGACGGTCAGCGTCGGCGGGGGCGGGTCCTCGTCGTCGGGCGGCGGCGGGTCGTCGGGCAGGATGACGCTGCCCGACGTCGTCGTCCAGCCGGCGTAGAACTCCTTGATCACGATCTGCAGCGCGGCCGCGATCGGGATCGCGACGAGCGCTCCGACGATCCCGAGCATCGAGGCGCCGGCGAGGATCGCCACGATCACCGCCAGCGGCGGCACGTTGACCGTGCGCTTGAAGATGAACGGCTGCAGCACGTTGTTCTCGAACTGCTGGTAGAAGATCAGGAAGATCCCGTAGACGATCGTCGCGGTCGGGAAGTCCGTGAACAACGTGACGATGAGGATCAGCACGCCGCCGATCGTGGCGCCCACGAGCGGGATCAGGCCGAAGAAGGACATCAGCACCGCGAGCGGGACCGCGAACGGCACGCCGAGGATCGACAGGACGATGAACGTCAGGATCCCGTTGATCGACGTGATCGTCAGCGCCCCTGTCACGTAGCCCGACGTCGACTTGTAGATCCGCTCCGCGATGTCGCGCAGGCGCTCTTCGCGGTGGCGCCCGAAGCGGGTGATGAGGAAGTCCGCGATGCGCCTGCCGTCTAGCAGCAAGAAGAACGTCATCGTGAGGATCGTCAGCAGCTGGAAGGCCGCGTTGACGACGCCCGCGGCGATTCCCTGCAGCGCGCCGGCCGCGTCTCCGATCCTCTCGGGCAGCGTCTGCGCCGCTTCCCGCAGGCTCGTCGTGATGTCGTACTTGTTGTCGAAGTCGCGGATCGCCTCGTTGTCGCGCAGGTCGTCGACGTAGTTGGGGATGTCGCGCGAGAGCTCGGTGGCCCCGCTGACGACCGGCGGCACGATCAGCGACATCACGCCCGCGACGACGCAGAGCAGGAGCACGTAGACGATCAGGATCGCCGCCGCCCGCGGCAGCCTCCCGCGCGAGACGAAGTCGACCGCCGGCCCGAGCGCGACGGCGAGGAAGACCGCGATCGCGAGGAGCAGCAGCGTGCTGCGAACCTGCACGAGCAGGTACAGCAGGGCCAGGAACGCCACCGTCGTGAAGACTATGCGCGCGATCTGGCGCGTGGTCAGGGCGTCCCAGACCGACACGCAGGTGAGGCTATGCCCCGCCCCGGACGGCGCGGCGATCCGCGGCGCGCGCTACCGCTTGCGCCGGAACAGCCCGCCGATCGCCGCGATCCCGCCGCCGATGACGAACCCCGCCACAGCGGCGCCGATGACCACGTTCTTCTGGTGCTTGACGAGCTGCGCGCGCCAGTCGGTCAGGACGGCGATCTCGTTGTGCAGCCGCTCCACCGAGGTCCCCAGCTGGCGCCGGTTCTCCTCGATCGAGGCGCGAATCTGCTCAGGCGTGCGGGCGTGCGTCGCCACTACGTCTTCTTCTTGCGCATCAGCGTCTTGCGGATCTTGCCGGCCTCGTCGATCGCCATCTCGGGCACCGGCGGCGTGCTGTCCTTGAAGAACTTCGCGGCGAGGTAGCCGGCGATGCCCCCGAGCAGGAACAGCAGACCGGACACGAAGAAGAACCCCCAGAAGATCGAGTCGTCGCCGACCGGCAGCGCGTACCACGCCAGCCAGGCCATCCCGTGCAGCAGGAAGAGCAGGCCGATGACGACGAAGATGCCGGCGGCGAGCCCGATCACGATTCCGCGCAGCAGCTTCGTGACCTTGCCGGTCACCTCGGCCTTTGCGAGCTCGATCTCCTCGTGCACGAGCAGCGTGACGCGCTCGCTGATGTCCTGGACGGTCTGCGCCAGGTCCTGGGTGGGGCTGTCAGCTGCCAAGGCGCCGGAGGATCATGGCGGCGAGGACGCCGCCGGCGAATGCTGCCGCGACGACGAGCTCGGGACGCTCGTTTGCGAGCTCCATCACGGGCTCCTGCCACGAGGGACCCGGCCCGGCTGCGTGGCCGGACGCGAACGCCTCGCCGCTCTCGCCGAGCGACGTCACGGGCGCGGTCGCGCCCGAGCCGGGCGTCACGACCGCGACCGGCTCGTCGGCGACGGGGAACGGCATCGGATCGGGTCTCGTCGCTGCGCCGCGGCCGGGGGGCGGCAGGGGCGGCTCGTGGACCGGCGCGGCGGGCTCGGCCGGCGGCAACTCGACGGCCTCGCCCTCGACGGCGGGCTCGTCGGAGGCGGGCGCGGCGCGATCGGCGAGCGGGGGCGGCTCGGTGACGGCGACGGTCACATCGCTGGTGGCGGCAGGCGCCGCGGAGCCCGCGCCGGACGTCGTCGCATCCGGCGGATCCGCCGCATCAGCGTCCTGGCGGCGCTTCCCGAATCTCATTCCGGCGGGTCTTCCCCGTAGATCCGGCGCCAAATCACTGCGGCGAGACGGGTGGTCGCGATCGACGCCAGCGCGCCGATGCCGGCAAGCAGCCCCGACCAGACGAGCCGCTTGACCATGTCGTTGCTCTGCATGCGGTGAATCCTCTCAGACGGCTCGGGCGGATGCCCGATCTGCATCCAGACCGCCGCAGATCGTCTCGACGATGAACGCCTTGGCCTCGTCGAACTCCGCTTCCCCGCGCGGCAGCATGTCGAAGATCCAGCCGGTCAGGACCTGCTCGATCGCACCGTAGAAGGCGAGCGCCGCGAAGCCGGGCGTGACCGCGTCGCGGAAGGAGCCGTCGGCCTGCGCCTTCTCGACGATGCCCGCGATCAGCGCGTAGGCCTCGCGGATGGTGGTGAGGTGCGTGCGTCCGAACGAGTTCGCGGCCCGCGTGACCTCGACGATGATGACCTTCATCAGGTTGGGATCGTGGCGGTAGGAGTCCACGATGAACGAGGCGATCGCATAGAGCTTGTCGCGCGCCGGCAGCTCCTGGCGGTCGATCTGGGCGATGATCTCGAGCAGGATCTTCCAGCGCTCGAGAAACAGCGTGTCGAGCACCTCGTCCTTGGAGCGGAAGTAGTGGTAGACCAGGCCATAGGCGACGTTCGCCTCGTCGGCGATGTCCGAGACGCGGCAGGCGTGGAAGCCGCGCTTGGCGAACGCGACGACGGCGGCGTCGAGGATCAAGCGCCGCTTGTCGGCGGCGGCCGGCCTGGCGGGGTCGGTGGGCTTGGCACCGGAGGCCATCAGGCGGGGATCTCGGAGGGCCAGCTGTACGCGCTCGGGCGGCGGTTGGCAAGCGCCGGCAGGTCGCGGCGGATACGTGCCTGCGCCTCGAGGTCGAGGTCGGCGACGATGTGGCACTCCCGGTCGGGCGCGTGCGCGAGCACGATCCCCCACGGCTCGACGATCATCGAGCGCCCGCCCGAGCGCAGCCCGGGCGCGTGCTCGCCGATCTGGTTGGCGGCGATCACGAACGCCTGATCCTCGATCGCGCGGGCGCGCAGCAGGATCTCCCAGTGGTCGCGCGTCGTCGGCACCGTGAACGCCGCGGGCACGGTGAAGACGCGCGCGCCGCGGATCGCGAGGATCCGGTACAGCTCGGGGAAGCGGACGTCGTAGCAGATGGTCAGGCCGATCTCGAGGCCGTCCGCCGTCGGCGAGACGACGAGCTCCTCGCCGGGCTCCTCGTGCTCGGACTCGTGGTACACGACGCCGTCCACGACGACGTCGAACATGTGGATCTTGCGGTACGTCGCGCGCAGCTCGCCGTCGGGCCCGACGTGGACGCACGTGTTGCGCAGCCGCTCGGCGCCGGCGACGCGCTCCGTGAACGAGCCCGCGACGAGCTCGATCCCCAGCTCGCGCGCCGCGTCGCGCGCCCACGTGATCGCGGGCCCGTCGATCGGCTGCGCCCCCGCGACGAGCGCCTCGCCGCGCCCCAGCGCGCTCCACTTCTCGGGCAGCACGACCAGCTGCGCGCCGTCGCCGGCGGCAGCGCGCGTCAGCCGGTCGGCGCGCTCGAGGTTGGCGTCGAAGTCGGCGGTGGATGTCAGCTGGACTGCTGCGACGCGCATGTGCTCACCACGCTCCCGGATTGACTGGTCAGTCAACGTCGAAGATGCTACCCCGATGCGGACGAGCTTCTACCCTCGCACCGTGTTCTCGCGCGTCTACTGCCCGCTCTGCGAGAGGACGGCGCGCCGGTTTCGCCCGTTCGGCGGCGGCACGATCAAGCGCCCCGGCGCGCAGTGCCCGCACTGCGAGTCGCTCGAGCGCCACCGCCTGATCTGGCTGTACCTGCGCAACGAGACCGACCTCTTCACCGGCACGGAGCCCAAGCGCATGCTGCACGTCGCACCCGAGCCCGCGCTGCACCAGCGCCTGGTCGGCGAGCCGCTCATCGACTACCTCAGCGCCGACCTCGATCCCGGGCTGGCCGATCTGCAGATGGACATCACCGCGATCGACTTCCCGGCCGACTCCTTCGACGTCATCTACTGCAGCCACGTCTTCGAGCACGTCCCCGACGACGCGCGCGCGATGCGCGAGCTGTGCCGCGTCCTGCGCCCCACCGGGTGGGCGATCCTGCAGGTGCCGATCCTGCTCGAGCGCACCGAGGAGGACCCGTCGCTGACCGATCCCGAGGAGCGACTGCGCCGCTTCGCGCAGCGCGATCACGTGCGCGCGTACGGCCCGGACTACGCCGAGCGGCTGCGCGCGGCCGGCTTCGACGTGCGCCTGGATCGCTACGCCGAGCGTCTCGGTCCCGAGAGCGCGCGCCGCTACGGCGTGCTCGCGGAGGAGATCGTGCACTTCTGCACGAAAGCCTGACCGAAGCGCGCGGCCGCTCCGCGTGTTCTTCTTTGCTCAGGTCAACGTGGGCGACTAAGGTCCGCTGCACGAATGCTGCAACGGATGCAGGCACTCAATAGCAAGGGGAAGAATCTCATGAAGCTTCGACGACCCAGCCCGGCGCTCGTCATCTCGTGCATCGCGCTCATCGCGGCCCTCAGCGGCACCGCATACGCGGCGACGAAGATCACGTCGACCAAGCAGATCAAGAACGGCGTCATCCTTTCTGCCGACATCAAGAACGGAACGATCCACGGCAGGGACATCCGCAACGGCACCATCACGGCGAACAAGCTGAGGGGCGCGTCGGCCGCTGGCGGGGCGCAGACCGCCTACCACGCGATCCGCAAGGTGGGCCCGGTGGGCGCACCCGCGAACGCGGGGGTCAACGTCGCATCGCTGACGGTTCCGGCGGGCGCCTACGTGGTGACGGCGTCGACCGTCATGACCGCGCTCCCCGGGCCGCAGAACCCGCTGCTGCCGGAGCGCAGCGCGCCCGACGGCATCTGCCGCCTCGACCTCGCCGGCGACGTGACGCAGTCGACGCAGAACGTCGTCGTCGAAAGCAAGACGGCACCGGCGACGCTGTTCATGCAGGGGACCCGCACCGTCGGTGCGGAGTCGCAATTCACCATGCAATGCGCTGCCGGTACGCCCTTCACCCTGGGGGAGACCTCGATCATCGCGACGAGGGTCGGCAACATCGCGCTGACGACGATTCCGTAAGCCAGTACAAGCACGCGGCGGTGACGACCTGCGGGTCGCCGCCGCCGCGGGCAGCGCCGATGACCTTGGTGTCGGGACCGTAGGGTGAGGCGGTGCCCGTTCCCGACGTAGCGGTCCTGATCGTCACCTACGAGCACGGCGACGAGATCGCCGACTGCCTCGACGCCGCTCTCGCGCAGGCGGATGACACGCTCGCGGTCGAGGTGCTCGTGGCGGACAACGCGTCGCGCGACGACACGGTGGCGCAGGTCGCGGCGCGCGCGAGCGATGGCGTGCAGTTGCTGCAGATGGGCTCGAACCGCGGCTTCGCGGCGGCCGTCAACGCGGCGTTCGCCGCGTCGGCGGCGGAGTACGTCCTGATCCTCAATCCCGATTGCGTGATGGACGCGGGCTGTGCGCATGCACTGCGCGACCATCTCGCGGCGCGGCCGGCGGTCGCGCTCGCCGCCGCGCTGCTGCACGATCCCGACGGCACGCCGCAGCTGCACGCG